>JABMPG010000219.1 GCA_013203855.1 bacterium | reverse complement strand
GGTCCTGGCTGGCGAGGAATTCGACGACGCGGCGTTTGACTTCTTCGCAGTCGTAGTCCCAGAGGACGATGTGGTCGGAGTTGTCGAGCCAGACGAATTGCTTCTGTTCGGAGGCGAGGCGTTCAAATGTTTTGTGCGAGGCCCGGGGGCTGGCCGCCTGGTCGCCTCGTCCGTGAATCTGGAGGACGGGGCAGCGGACGTTCTCGAAGATCTCGGGACTGTGCGCCTGGGCTCCGACGCGGAGCAGCTGGCGCACGCAATCCATGGTCATAGTCTTGTAGTGGAAAACCTTGTTAGCGTTTGCCCGGTTCTTGATGCGAGTGAAGTCTTCGGGGCGTGAGAGGTAGGGTGTGGTCCAACCGACGAGGGGTGTCCAGATTTCGGCGGGGAGGATGTAGTACCACTTGTGGGAGACCCGGTAGTAGGGGGCGAGGAGGACGAGGCGGTCGACGGGCTGGCTGGCGGCGAGGATCGTGGCGAGACTTCCGCCCATGGAGAAGCCGACCACGTAGACGCGCTGGTAGTCCCGTCGCAGAGCGATGAATTCGTCCTCGGCCGCTTTGTAGAGGGCTCCTTCGGGGAGGTCGCCGAACTCGTCGGGATGTGTTCCGTGTCCGGGAAGCCGCATCTGGCGGACGGTGATTCCTTGCTGGGCGAGACGTTCTCCCAGGTCTGCGAAGTCGGGCCGGGCGGCGACGAAGCCATGGATCATAAGGCATGCGGTGGAGGGGGTGACGGGTTGCGCGGCGGGGATCGTGAGCGCTTCAGTGCCGCGGATGACGCCCGTTTCGGGGTCCCTGTCCGAGGCGGTCATTTCCTGTTCCATCCGGCGGTGTCCAGCGCAGGCGTAGAGGGTGAAGGCAAGAGTCAGAAGCAGTACGAGGAGGAAGAGCGCGCGGAAGACGTGGCGGAAAGGACTTCTCCTGGAGAAAGCACAGCTGCGGGGAACTGTGCCACAACAACAGCCGCTCAGGACGCCTTCTTCAGTTTCCGGCATGCCGTCAGGGCTTCGGGGTAGCGCAGCGTCGTTAGTGTCTCGCACGCCAGTTGGCAACTTCGGCATTTCCGGACCTCCTCGCGCACATTTGTGGCCTGTTCGGTTTGCATAAGATCTTCCAGGTCGTATCGATGACCCCGCAGGTTTCCGAAGCGCCACTCCCGAGGGCAGCCGCCGTTTGGGTAGACTTCGCCGTTCTCCTCGATGAGCAGCAGCACATGTCCGGCCCAGCATCGGAAGTCGCGGGGTTGGCCTTCGATCTGGCGCATGATTTCGGACCAGGCGAGAGTTTCGGCGGGCACCTCACGGATGAGGCGGCGGAAGAGCCGGGTAAGGGCCTCGCGGTTTTCCTGGGAGAGGGAGAATCGCATGGTTTCGTTATCGTAGAGTTGGCCGGCGACGGGAAGGATGGGGTGAAAGGCGAACCGGTTTTCGCGGCAGTATTCGTAGACCTTCTCAGTTTCGCGGGCGGTTTCGTCGCAGATAAGGTGGTTCACGCCGATTCTCAGGTCCTTGCCTGCTTCCTTGAGTGCCTTGAGGGCTTGGAGAGAGCGGCCGGCCATCTCGCCGGCGTGGGGGATGCCGCGCATGGTGTCATGGATTTCGCCGAGTCCGTCGAGGGAAATGTTCCACGTAATGACGATTTTGTCGTCGGCGAGGTCCCCGGCGACCGTGGCGAGGCGGTCGGTGAGGAAGCCGTTGGTGTTGACGTTGAGCGAAAGGGCGGGTTTGTGCTTCTGAATGAGCCGGGCGATAGCGGGGAGATCCTTGCGAAGGGTGGGCTCGCCTCCCGTGAGGCTGACGTGGCGGAGTTCGCGGAGGTATCCGGCGCTGTTGGTGAAGAGTTTGGCGTATTCGTCGAGCCGGAATTCGTCGGCGGGCGCGTTGTCGGCTTTCCAGGCGTTGCACATCCGGCAGCGCGCATTGCACCGGTTCGTGATCGCCAGGCGAAGTTTGAGCGGCCGGATGCGCCATCCCATGGCGTCGCGCGCATAGAAAGAAGTCGTGTGTTTGAGTGCTTTGAAGAAGGGCATCCGCATGATCGAGGCTATTCTTCCGCGACGGCCGGGGAGGTCACACTGGTCAATCTTAGCAGATCTTCGTGTGCCTGCGGAGACGCAGTCCAGGTTTTTGGAAAGTGGTAGACGCGGTGGCGGTCCCGATCAAAGACGAGGAAGGCGTCGCTCGAGGCCTCGAGGACGGTTTCGCGGTGGACGCTGGAGAAGGCCAGTTCGAAAATCCGGTGATTCAGGGGATCATAGAAGAAATCGAGGTTTTTTTTGCTGAGGATGTTGCTGTAACCGGCGGTGGTCACGAAATATTCGATGTCCCATTTGCGGAGGAAATCGAGGAATACGTCCGGGTCGCTGGTGTAGTAGGCGGTCCAGTAGTCGAGGGCTCTTTCTTCCATCATGGCGCGCCAGTTCTCGTACCAGGGGTGTGAAAGTTCATAGCGGGTCAGGGTTTTCCGGTGGGTATGGGCGGTGATGCGGTCGGCAACCTCGGGGGGGGCGGCGATCATCGTGTCGACGGGAGTATTTCTGAGGAATTCGAAAAGCGCGGGATAGGCGGGATCGCTGTGGCGTATGGAGGATTTGTGAACATGGCCGACTTCGCCGTGCAGGTCGATGAGGACTGCCACAAGCAGGAGAACGGAGAATGCGATCTTCAGTGGGCGGCGCAGGACCATGAGAATGCCCGCGACGCCGAGGCCAAACTGGATGGAGCCGAGCATCCAGAAACTGTACTGGACGTATCGGTCGGGGATGTAGAGTTTGAACATGACGAGTTTGCTGATTTCGAAGAGGAGGATGCTGGCGAGGAGGAGGATGAGCCACGGCCGCCAGATAGCGTCGACTTCGCGGCCTTTCAGCCATTGCGCGAGGAGGAAGAGGAAGGCCAGAGCGGAGCAGAAGAGAACATATTCCCGGCTTCGGTACATTTTGTGCCAGGTGAAGTCTTTCAATAGCGGAATGGGGAAATAGGAGGCGCGGCCGCCTCCTTCGTAGAATGCAGGATCGTTCTGCATCTGCTGCGCAGTAGCCATTTTGCCCAGAAAACTGGGCTTCTGAGCCTGCCGGACCTGGACGAGGATCAGGGCCGAGAGGATCAGGGCGATATAGCCGGCGACGGCGACTTTGGAGCGGAAGAGGCTCAGGGGGCGGATGTAGCGGCCCGCGAACGCCGTCATCAGGACCCCGAGAGAGAGGACGAAGCTGATGGGATAGACAAGGATCTGGAGGGCGAAGAGCCATCCGAAGAAGCGGGGGCGGCGGAGGGTGAGGAGATAGAAAAAGAGCAGAGTGAGGGGGAACATGAAGGATCGGTGAAGGCCGCCCTCGAACTCGTCAAAGGAGTCGGGATAGGCGAGGAAGGCCAGCGCGATGAGCAGGCCGACCCACTTCCCTCCATAGAAACGCCCCAGCAGGAAGAAGAGCATTCCGGTGAGCGAGTAGAGAACGAGGGAGAGGAGTTTCCCGAAGAGGATAGGGTCTATGAACCAGGTTGCGACAAAGTACAGCGCCTGGAATCCGGGGGTCGAGAGGGAGCGGGCATAGGTGACGTAGGGG
>JABMPG010000023.1 GCA_013203855.1 bacterium | reverse complement strand
CTTGAACTCACGCCCTCCGGCGCAGATGTCCGGACCTGCAAGTATTTAATTGGTCGCGCACCCCTCTCCGACCGTTCGCAACGAGGCGTTGACCCGACCGGTGGCTCCCCCCAGGCACCCCCGCGGCACACATTCGGAACTCCTTATGGCTGCACCTTCCGGCCTGACCAGGTTCAGAGACGAATGTTGCGCGGGACCCGGGGATCATCACTCCGTTTCGTGGACTGGCCCCCACCACGGACGGCCTCGGAGGGGAATTCCGGCCTGCTGAGGCGGTTTGCAGGTAGCCGGGGCAAGCCCGGCGAGGGCACCGCCAGTTCCCCCCCTAGCGCGACCAAATCTGACAAAGGTCATACATCCCCCAATTCCCATGGGAAACCGCAGGACCCCAATATCCTACCCGCAACTGCCCGAATCGTCAAAGCCTATTTTCCCTGCCTTCGATCCGGAGCCAAGGCTTCAGGCCTTCCGGGCTACCACCCTTAGATCTGCTGAATCACCGGCAGAATAACCGGAAAACGGTCGAAAGTCCTTCGGATGTGCTTCCTCAGGGCGCGGCGGACTTCGGCGTGCATGAAATCCTGGTCCTCCCGGGCTTCCTTTGGCAGCGCTTCGAAGGTGGACCGGATCAGATCGCGCAGTTCGTTAATCAGGTCTTCGCTTTCGTCAACATAGACGAAGCCCCGCGTCACGATCTCGGGGGGCGTGATGAGGGCACCCGTGGTCTTGTCCACGTTCAGAATCGCGATCAGCATGCCGTCTTCGCTCAGGTGTTGACGGTCCCGCAGGACCACCTCGCCCGTCTCGCCGATTGTCTTGCCGTCCACCAGGACATGCCCCGTGGGAACCTTGTCCATCACTTCGGCCACATTGTCGTGAAACTCGAGGACATCACCGTTTTCCAGAAGGAAGATATCCTCCGGATCGAACCCCATGCCGATGGCAATGTCGCGGTGGTGCATTAACTGGCGGACCTCGCCATGGACGGGTACCAGGTAGCGGGGCTGGACCATGCTGATCATGGCCTTGATCTCCTCGATATAGGCATGACCAGACGCGTGGACTTTGGACGTGCTGGACTCGAACACCCGGGCTCCCTGCTTATAGAAATGGTTGATCATCCGCGAAATGGGCCGCATATGGCCGGGAATGACACGGGCGGAGTGGATGATGGTGTCGTTTTTTTCCACCCGGAGCCAGCGGTGCTCTCCGACGGCGATTCTAGACATGGCCGAAAAGGGCTCCGCCTGAGATCCCGTCGCCAGAATGAGCCTCCGCTGAGGCGGAATATCCTCGATGCTCTTGAGAGACAGAATCATCCCCCGGGGGATTTTCAGAAGGCCGAGATCCGTCGCGATGTCGATAGTCCGCTCGAAGCTTCTTCCGGCCACGAACACCTTGCGCTGAAACTTCTCGGCGAGGTTGATCAGGAGTTGAATCCGGTGGACCGACGTGGAGAACGTCGTGCAGAAAACGGCCCGCTTGCTGCTCGCGAAAATCGGCTCCAGATGCCTGCCCAGCCAGCGCTCCGTATGGGTCGAGCCCGGAATGTCCGAATTCGTGCTGTCGCCCACCAGGGCCAGAACATTCTCCTGGCTCAGTTTCGCGATATTGTGAAAGTCGAACTGTTCCCCGATGATCGGGCTGTAATCGATTTTGTAGTCGCCGGTCTGCAACACCGTGCCGGCCGGAGTTCGAATGGCGATCGAGGCGGCGTTAGGAACGGAATGGGTAACGTGGATGGCCTGGACATTGAAGTTGGAACTGATCTGGACCGGCTTGTTGTACTTGAGTTCGATCAGCGTCGTCTGGTCGAGCAGGCCATGCTCCTCCAGTTTGGCCCCCAGGAAAGCCAGGGTCAGCCGGGTGCCGTAGACCGGCACGTTGAGCGACGGCAGGATGTAGGGCAGCGCGCCGATATGGTCGTCGTGCCCGTGGGTCAGAACAATTCCCCGGAGTTTTTCCGGTTCCTCCAGAAGGTAAGACACGTCGGGAATGACGAGATCGACGCCGAGCATGTCCGAGTCCGGGAACATGGCGCCGCAATCCACGGCCAACCGCTCGTTCCCCATCTCATAGATCATCATGTTCATGCCGAACTCTTCGACGCCGCCCATAGGGATCAGGCGTAGCGAGGCTGCGGCATCGCTGGATTGAGCCTTGAGTTTGGTTTGAGCCTCGGTTTCGGAGGTGATGGAAGAAAGAGAAAGAGTCATTGGGTCTACCTGAGGGAAGGGATGCTTCGTCCCGAAGGCCGACCGCAGGACAAAGCGGGTCGGTATATCTAGCGGGCGGGCTGATCTATCATGCCAAGGTCGACTATCCTCAATTCCCGTCGCCAAATCAAGTGTTTTCAGATTCCTTGACCTTGTGCCTCGATCCTTCGCGAATGAAACGGGGCGGCTGGGGGGTGATTTCGTGCCGCTGCCGGGGCTTTGGCTGGCGCTTCTTTCGTTTCGGGGGCTTCCCGCGCCCTGGTTTTCTCATCCGTGAAGGATCAAGGCGCTACTTCGGGTCTTGAGCCTCGAACGTCGCACTCTTTTGCTCTCCGTCCGCGTTTCTGTGGCTTTTCCGCCAGGCGCCGGGGGACATGCCGGTCTGGGTGGAAAAAAAGTTGCAGAGGTTCGTGACGTGGCGGAAGCCCAATTGGGCGGCGATTTTGTGAACGGAGAGGTCGGTTTCGATGAGCAGGGCCATGACTCGGAGCACTCGGTGGCGTTGGATTTCGTCTTTCATGGAACAGCCCAGGCAGTCGCGGAAACGCCGTGCGAGATGGCTTCGGGACACACCCGTCGCGTGGGCGACGTCCGCGATGGACATGTTGTCGGCGGCGTGTTCTCCGATGTAACGCAGGGCGGCGGCGACCTGTTCGTTGGAGACGGCGAGGAAGTCGGAGGACATGCGGACGACGATCTCACGGGGGGGGATCACTATGTG
>JABMPG010000218.1 GCA_013203855.1 bacterium | reverse complement strand
GCCTTCCAAGAGCGTGCCATCGGCGAAGATCGGGAACAAATTGTGAAAAAGAAGATTGCTCCGCTTGACGCGACCCAGAATCTGCCGCGTCCAATCGCTCTGCAAGCCCGGCAGCGTGCCCGACTTCTGTGGCATCCCAGCCCTTGCCGCGCCCGCCAAACCGTCACCTCTTAAGGATCAAGGCCATCACGGGGAAAACTCCACTCATTCCGGATAGACACATAGCCCGTCACGTATCCCGCCGTCATGCAACTACGTCATAGCAAGGGGTTCTGAACGCCCTATGGGGCCAGAGTCCGGTCGAAGAGCCGGGGCAGGTCGTCGAGGCTGCGGACCAGGTAGCGATCGAAGGGGGGCTGGTTTCTCAGCTCGAGAAGATGGGATGCTACGAGAAACGCCAGGGCCTCTTGGTACTGGGGCGCGACCTTGAGCCTCAGCGCATGCCGGCAGACCCAGTTGAAGGGGTCGCGCATCATCTGTGCCGGATCCTCTCCGGCGACGTTTTCGACCATGTCCAGTTGGGCACCGCCCGCGTGGCCGATCTCCTGGTTCTGGGCGATGGCGTGGAGGGCCAGTTTGTGAACGGCTTCCAGGACGCGCCCACATCCGCATTCCCCGAGGTCCAGGAGAAGGGGTTTGAAAACGTAGAGGTCGGAAAACTCGATCTCGGAGTGAACCCGGAGGGGGGCCATCAGGGCGAGGCGCCAAGCCGCGTGCTCCTGGTCGGTGGGGAGGAGGATGGCAAGTTGGATGGAGGTGTGAAAGCGGATGGCGGACAGACGAAGGGCATCGGCCACTGGCAGGTTGCGCGTGTCTCCGATCTGCTCGAGCTGCCGTTTCAGTCCGCTCTGCTCGAGGGGAGAAAAGGCTCCGGTCGCCTTGGGGGCCCATGTTTGCGCGGCGCTCAGAAGGCAAGCCACCATGTCAGGAACCGGCGCGGGAACCCATTTCACCGAGAGGCGATCATTCTCCTGGGCGCAGGTAAAGCCGAGTTTCCCCAGATTCTCGCAGTGTTCGCTTTGGGGGCTCAAGAGGATCGCCTTGAGTCCCAGGAGCAACTGACGTCCCAGGCGTTCGGCGTCTTTTTTCGACCAGCGCAGGGCCGGGCCCATAGCCCCGCAGAAGAGGTTGAACCAGCGGCCCAGTTCCGCGCCCAGCCGTTCGGGGTCGGGCAGGGCGCGCTTCCCGAGCGCCCCGGGCTCCAGAGCGCGCAAACAATGGGATAGCTCTTCCGGATCGGGCTGAAGGCCGCACCGGCCGAGGAGGATTTCGTCGCTGACGTCGTAAAGGGACCAGCCCTCGGGTGTGAGAGATAGCAGAAGGTCGACGTCGCCCTGGGACTGAACCGTCCAGAGAGCGAGACGATCGCAGAGGCTCAGATCCAGGTAGCGAGTGAAGAGGGAAGCGGGTGTCTCGGGTGGGGCGGGCTGAGTTCGCAGGGATGTCAGGTCGAAGACGGCCAGTCGATGATCGTTGAGCTGCAGAAACACGAGGGGGAGACACTCAGGCGCGCCGGACAACGCCAGTACCCGTGGCAGGGGACGAAGACCCGGAGGCACAGGCTGCCAGCCCAGTTTTTTCAGAGCGGGAAAGAGAGTATCGGCCGGAGAACCGGAGGCGTCGACGTTCATAGAGCGCGGTGGCGGTGATGGGGAGATGGCCGGCGAAGATAGCAATCAGCGGGTCAGGCGGATTCTTCCTCTTTGTTCTTTTCCTTATCTTTCTCCTTGGACCTTCGGCCTGTTTCCTCGATGAACTTCTGGAAAATTTTCTTGGCGGCTACGCGACGGGCCTGGTCGAGTTTTTCCTGATTCTCGATGGTGTCTTCAATCTGTTTGATGGCGATAGTGGCTCGGCGCAGTTCACTCTTGCGGATTCCGTACCCCTTTTCGCTCATCTCGAGGATCTCCTTATAGGCGGTCTTGGCCTTCTCCAGAAGGTCCACCGCCTCGCCGCCCATGCGCTTGATCGACTCGGCCGTTGCGAGACGGGCCACGAGGAACCGCAGTTCCACATGGCCCTCGTCCTTGCGCTGGGCCTGAATGTAGTAGTCCAGGGCGCCGGTGTAATCGATATGATCCAGATGCCACAAGCCGCGTCGGTACTCCTTGAGCGCCTCGTCGTTCAGCCGTTTCGCGTCCCGATTGGGGAGCATGAATTCCTGCGCCCGGGCCCCCAGCGGGGCCAACAGACACAACGTCATGATGAAAATGAGTATCGCGCCAAAACGTCTCATCAAGCGCCTCCTCTTCGGATTCCTCTGAAATAGGACCTGCCGGTCCGGCCGGCCCAGAACCTTATCTTGTCCCCGGCCTTCGCCCGAACGCAAGCAAAAACCCGACCTGCGGATTGCTGCACGACGGAACCTTGTGGCACAGCCGCGCCCGGCTGTGCTTTTGGGAACCAACATCCGTCCTTGAGGGGCACATAGCCGAGCGCGGCTGTGCCACATAAACCAATCCAGGACATGACTCTATTTCACTGGCCCCGGGTGGCTCAGGGGCTAGACCCGCGACTCGTAGGAACCGTCGCGTGTGTCGATCCGGACCACATCGCCTACGTTAACGAAGGGAGGCACCTGGACCTCGCCGCCGCTCTCCAGCTTGGCCGCCTTCGTCACGTTCGTGGCCGTATTGCCCCGGTCCACGCTCATCGTGTCGATCACCTTCAGATCAACCTTCGCCGGCAATTCGACGCCGATGATCTTGTCCTCCCACAGCAGCACGACCACTTCCATGTTCTCGACCAGGAACCGGGCCTGATCGCCCACCTGATCCTTCTCGATGGGGAGTTGCTCGAAGGTCTCGGAGTCCATGAACACATAATGGCTGCCGTCGTCGTAGAGATAGGACATCTTGCGATAGGCGACTTCGGTCTGCTCGACGCGCTCGGACCCCTGAAAGGTTTCTTCCAGGACCCGGCCGGTGGTCAGGCTCTTGATCTTGATGCGGACGAAGGATCCGCCCTTGCCGGGTTTGACATGGTGGAATTCGACGATGGTCCAGACATCGTCCCGAAATTCGAGCTTCATTCCATTGGACACTTTTTGAACCGGTACCGCGACCATATTGTATTGTCTCTCCTTGGAGGCATTTGTATTGAACCGCGCCCACCCCTCTACCGGCGCGCAATCTTTTCTATTCTACGCGTCCGAGGGGTTTCGGGCAACCGGATTCGGCTTTCTGAAAAACTTGAAGGGAGTGACGAAGTCGGGAGCCGATGAACAGGAGATATTTTGGGCGGGAATTCCTCCACAAACTGCGCGCTGCAAACCCTGAACCTCAGGCTCGAAGTTCTGAAATCTTCCCTATCGCTTACAGCAAAACTCGAGGATCGCTTGCGCAATCCTTTCCAGGTGCTCGCTGCGGTCCACGCCTCCCGCCTTGACCGCTTCCTTGGGCATCCCGTAGACTACGCTGCTTGCTTCGTCTTGAGCAATGTTCAAGGCTCCCGCTTCCTTCATCCGCGCCATGCCTGCCGCGCCATCCCCGCCCATTCCCGTCAGCATGACTCCCACCGCGTTTGGTCCGGCCACGCGCGCCACGGACTGGTAAAGGACCTCGACGGACGGCCGGTGGCGGCAGACCAGCGGACCGCTGCGAACATCCACGGCCATCTCCACGCCGATCTTCTTCAGGATCAGGTGCGAATTTCCCGGCGCGATCAGGGCCCGGCCGGGAAAAACCCGGTCGTTGGGCTCGGCTTCCTTCACCTCGATTTTGCAGAGCGAATTCAGGCGGTTGGCAAAGGCCAGCGTAAAATATTCCGGCATGTGCTGAACGATCACGATCCCCGGCGTCTCTTTCGGCAATCGCTCCAGAATCACGCGCAGTGCCTCCGTGCCCCCGGTTGACGCGCCGATGGCGATCACTTTGTGCTGACTGCGACGCAGTTCGGGTGACGCGACAAGAACCTCCGCACTGGCATATCCCGTTCCGCGCACCCGCCCGATCGTGTTCAGTCCTGTCGGACGACCCTTGGCGTCGACGGCCCCCCCGGGCGAAACCCGCCGCCGGACCCGCACCCGAGCAGCGGCCTTGATTTTATCGACCAGCTCCACTCCGATTTCTCCCAGACCTGTCTGGTGGGTGCTCGAGGGCTTGCTCACCACCTCCACCGCGCCCAGTTCAATCGCCCGAACGCTCAGGTCCGCCCCTTCCCGTGTCAGACTGCTCACCATCACGACCGGCAGCGGAAAGTGCCGCATCAGCTTTTCCAGAAAAGTCAAGCCGTCCATTCGTGGCATCTCGATATCCAGCGTCAGAACGTCCGGCTTCAGCTCGACAATTTTCTCTCGGGCCTCGTACGGATCCCCCGCCGTCCCGATCACCTCGATCCCATCGTCCTGCCCCAGGATCTTCGACAGCGTCTGGCGGACTACGACCGAGTCATCGACGATGAGAACGCGCACGGGAGGAATTGGCATTGGGGAAAGCCTTTCAGGAAGCGCGCTGGTAAACGGTCGGACGGACGAATTGGTACGGCGTCCGCAGGCCGTTCAGGCTTTCGCTGTGGCCGATGAAAAGATGTCCGCCCGGAGCGGTATAGCGATGAAAACGATTGACCAGACTTTCCTGCGTCGGCTTGTCGAAGTAGATCATTACGTTGCGGCAGAAGATCACGTCGAATTCGCCCTGCATCGGCCAGGACTCCATCAAGTTGAGCCTGGCGAAATGCATCATCGACCTGAGCGAATC
>JABMPG010000217.1 GCA_013203855.1 bacterium | reverse complement strand
TGAGGTAGGGCGCGATGTTCTCTCCGGGTGTACTCGAGGTCAGAGGATCGAGAAGCGCGGGGGGCGTGGGAGGGGGAATCCCGGGCGTGAGCACAAGATCGGCGTTGTCCGATATGTCTTTGTCTCCCTCGTGGGCGACGATGAGGTCGGGCCAGCCGTCGTGATCGAAGTCGGAACTGGCTATAGCCCGTGGCGCTTTCGCGGTTTCGAAGTGCCGACTCCACGCCAGTGGCATCTGGACGCCGTTGGGTCGGCCCAGGTAGATGTCGCCTCCTCCACTCAGGAGATAGACGAGGGCGATGTCGTCGCGCCCATCGAGGTTCTCGTCGTAGACAAGGATGTCGATGGGGCCCTCCCCGCTCGGGGGTGGCTCGGTGAGCGTGAACAGGGATTGGGTTACGGGAGCGCCGTGTGCCCCCACGTCGAAGAAGAGGCGCATCTCATTGCGGCCGGCGTCCAGGACGACCAGGTCCCAGAGCCCATCCCGGTCGAAATCGGCCAGGGCGAGGGCCGAGAACGCGGAGCCGTATCCCAGAATGGAGCGGAAAGGGAACTGGCCCGACCCGTTGTTGCGCCAGACCTGCACATCCCGCCGGCTCAGGACGATCAAGTCGTCGGCGCCGTCGAAATCCAGGTCCGCTATCGCAACGGCGGAAGGCCCGGCGCCCGACGTGACGACATCCGTGAGGCGGGGCTCTTCCCATCTCCTACCGGTCTTGCCATGGATCAGGCTCAGCTGGTTGCTGTCGAAATGGCCTACGATAAGATCGCAGAAATCGTCCGCGTCGAGTTGACCGGCCGCGAGAGCCACCGAGAACAGGGGCGGCTCTTGGCCCTCCGGGACGACGATCACCTCGCGGTAAGTCTCGAACAGGCCCCCCGGCAGACCGTAGAGAATGCCCAGGGACGGCGGAGTTGAAAAAGGCGGGTTCGGATTCCCCGAGCAGAGAACGGCCAGGTCCTGGAAACCGTCGCGGTCGAAGTCGGCAGCAACCAGACTACGGGGAAGATCGTTGCCATCTCCGGCCTGAACGCCGACCGAGATCTGCCCCTTCGGGGTGAAGCCGCCCGTGCCGTCGCCCAGAAACCACCCGATTCGATCATCGTAAGCATAGGCCACGGCCAGGTCGGCGTGCCCGTCCCCGTTGAAATCGGACGCGACGACGTCCTGCGGCACTTGGCCCGCATCGGCTATGGCAGAAGGCTCCTGGTAGACGCGGGGAAAGGTCTTGCTGGGGGCGTTGGAATATCCGGGTCGGGGAAATGGAAGATCAAATCCCGCGTCCTTCCCCGGAACCGCGGTCTGGAGAAAGGCGACGAGAGGCAAAATGAGGATTACATAGGAAAGGAAGGCGCGATGTTCACTCTCCCGTCTGTTCAGCCGCTCCGACATGTCTTGCCCTTCGATTCCCCGTCCCCCTGACGGGGCTTCTAGCTGCCGCCGCCGACAAATCTCGGGACGGATAGACGGCCGCCGAAGAGGGCGAAATCGCCTTCGCTCCGCGTGCCGTTAGTGGGATCATAGACGCAATCCCAAGTCGAGCAAATGCCGTACTGCCGGGCGGCCTGGGGCAGACTCTCCGGAAAGGGAAAATACACCATGAAAGAGTCCTTCAGGTCCGGGCCGACACTGACGATTGCGTAGGCGGGAGAGTACATCCTCGCATCGCCGATGATCTCGGCGATGTGAGGATAGTAGAAGTAAAAGAGAGACTGTTTGGTGTTGTAACTCGGTGAGGGCAGGCGAAATGGGTCGCCGTGAAGGGCGCCTTCGCCGGCCCCAGCCCCCTGCGTAACGGGCTCGTTGATCTGCAAGAGCCCGAAAGGATCGTGAAACGAGTCGACCCCGATGTAGGCGATCGGCGTCGTCAGACTTTTGAGGGCGAGGTGAGAAACGATCCCGTATCGATCGTCTTCCGATGCGACAGGCTCGGGATATCGTCCGTAATCGACGAGATAGATCTCGATCGCACCGGCGAGGGTCCGCTGGTTATTCCGGCTGGCGGAGATCTTAGCCTGGACCTGGGCGCGCTGGAAATGGGGCAAAGCGATCGCGGCGAGTATCGCCAGGATTGCTACGCAGATCAGAAGTTCGACTAGCGTGAATGCGAACCTATCCGCGCGCCCGGCCGCACAGCGCCGGGTGTCCATCTTCTTTAATCGACTGTCATGGGCCGTCATGGGTCTTTTTTCAGACTGGGCACGAACTTCTCGTGCTGCGCAATCTTTTCAGCCTCCAGAAGCTGGGCGACCCACTCCGGGAGCTCCGTGCCATCCAAACGGGGATTTGGCGCACTGAGGACGGATGGGTAGCACACAATTTCCTGACCCGCTCCGACGGCTACCTGGCTGTTTCCCTGGCTGATTTTGACCGTGCCTTCCACCACCTCGACTTGGGTGTAACGATCATTCATCGCCACACCAAAGCTTGTCCCCGTGACCTGAATCAGGCCGTTGGGAGAGAGCACGGTAAATCCCGCTCCGCCAGGCGTAACCCTCAGCCAGACTTTACCTTCTTTCAATTGTACCTGATTACCGTCCAGAACCGCAAGTGTTGTTGCGGTGCCCAGGGCCCCGCGCACTTCTTCGCCGATACTGAACGTTCCCATCGTATCCTCGCCTGTCCGAAGCTCGGACGAGCGGGGGTAATCTAGTTCACCACGACCTTCCAGACTTTCGGTCCCTTGATAGCTCGAGACCTGGACCCGCCCCGCGCCGTAGTCCAACTGTCCGACCGGAGGCTCCTGCGTAAGCCACCACGCGCCGATCAAGACCACTGCCAGGACTGCCGCTGCGCTCAACCACCACTGCGGGGAGGGCAGTGAGATGTCCCGGGCTTTTTGGGGAATCGGCCGGCAAGGCTCCCGGCGGATTTCCAGCCGATCCGGAGTGGCGGTAATGGCTTCGACCGGTGTTTCCAGCCGGTTTCTCAGGCGCATTCGAGTTCGATTCTTCAACTCCGCCCCAGTCGGGCCGGTTGCGATCGGGCGGTCTGTGCTGCGGCCTGAGTCAGGAGAATCCCTGTAAACCGCACATCCTCAGCCGCTTCCGCGCAAACCGGGCACTCTTGGAGATGCCGTCGCTCCTCTTCGGTAAGCAGGAGGCTTGAATCTCCGGCCATGGACGGGGGAGAATCGAGTAGTTTGAGGAGAATCTGGTCACACAGTGGCTTCATGTCCATCCGTTGCTTCCGTTTTGGCCGGTTGCCCTTCTCCTGCTTGCGTTGAAGGGCTTTGCTTCGCGTTTCTTCCTTACAATTCGTCCAACTGGGTGTAGCCCAATCTTCGCATCTCCTCGCGGACGGCTTTGAGCCCCCGGTGAACCTTCGTGCAAACCGTTCCCAGCGGGGTATGCAGCACTTCCGCGATTTCGGCCAGAGTCAGAGTCTCAAAGTAACGGAGGTGGAGCATTTCCTGGGTAGGGAAATCCAGTTTGCTCAGCGCCTGCTCCAGAATCTCTCCCCGCTCGCTCTGGATCGCCCTTTCCTGCGGATTTGGCTCCGAACTCGGCTCGCGCTCCACCAGGTCCGTCGAGGGCTCGTCTTCGAAGGAGCCCAGATTGCTCAAAATCCACACCTGCATCTTGTTCTGCCGTCGGCGGAGGTGGTTGAAGGCGAGATTCCGGGCGATTCGAAGCAGCCAGGGGCCGAAACGATCTTCGTTCTGCAGTTGGTGACGCCGTTCCAAGACCCGCATCCAGGTTTCCTGAAACAGGTCTTCGGCTACGACACGGGATCCTACCAAGTGCATCAGGTAGCGGAACACCGAGTCGCTCCAGGTTTCATACTGCGCTTCGAAGTCTTGCCGGTCGCCAGCGCGCAAAGTACCTCTCACTATTCCGCCGCCACGGCCGCACCACTCCTGCTAGGTAACGACACGCGGCAGGCCGATTCTATTTCATCCCGCCAGAAAAAAAGAGACTCCACCACCCAAGCCCCGGCATTATGCCCAAACGCCGCCCTCCTTGCCAAGGCAAAAGCAATCGGAGAGAATCCAGTAGCCAAGTCCCAATCTCAAAACACTGCACGCCGAACCTTGCAGAGAATCTTTCCTTCGGGTAAGAAAGAGACTCCGGCGGTTCACCCCGCCCGGCACCCCTCTCTCAAGGAGCCTCCCATGAAGGTCCTCGTCATCGGCGGTGGCGGCCGCGAACACGCCCTCGTCTGGAAACTCGCCCAATCCGCCCGTGTGGATAAAGTCTACTGCGCCCCAGGCAACCCCGGCATCGCCCGGATTTCCAAAGCCGAATGCGTGGACCTCAAACTGTCCGAAGACTTCGCCGAAGCGCGACAATGGGCCCGGCAGAACGGCATCGGCCTCACCGTTGTCGGCCCCGAGGCCCCCCTGGTCAACGGCATCGTCGACGCCTTCGAGGCGGACGGCCTGCGCGTCTTCGGTCCGTCAAGGGCAGCCTCCCAGATGGAGGGGAGCAAGATTTTCTGTAAAGATTTCATGCTCGAAGCTGGCATCCCCACCGGCGCGGCCCGGTACTTCACCGAAAGCGAGCCGGCTCTGGCCTACCTCAAAACCCTCCAGCCCCCCTATGTCATCAAAGCCTTCGGTCTCGCGGCGGGCAAGGGCGCGGTCGTAGCGCCGTCCTTCAAGGAAGCCGAAGACGCAGTGCGTGACAATCTCGATCGCGCGATATTCGGCGAGGCCAGCCAGCGCATTCTTATCGAGGAGTTCCTGCACGGCGAGGAAGCCTCCATGCTGGCTTTCTCCGACGGCGAGACGGTGCTCCCCATGTCCTCGGCCCAGGATCACAAGCCGATCGGTGAGGGGGACCAGGGGCCCAACACTGGCGGCATGGGCGCCTATTCGCCTGCGCCGGTCGTTACGCCCTCGCTTGAGAAAGAGATCTTCGAAACCGTGCTGAAACGGGCCGTGGACGGCCTGCGGGCGCGCGGGATTCCCTACAAAGGCATCCTGTACGCCGGCCTCATGATTGGCCCCAACGGCGAGCCCCGCGTCGTCGAGTTCAACTGCCGTTTCGGCGATCCCGAAACACAGCCCCTCCTCATGCGCCTCGAAACCGACCTCGTCGACGTGATGGAAGCCGTCGTGGAGGGACGGCTCCACGAGATCGAACTGAAATGGAAGGCTGATCCGGCCGTCTGCGTCGTCATGGCCTCAGGCGGCTATCCCGGAGATTACGAAAAAGGCAAGTCGATCGAAGGCCTGGACGATGTGGCAGAGGATGATTCGGCGGTTGTTTTTCACGCGGGGACCACAGCGGACGGGGACCAGATCGTCACCAGCGGCGGCCGCGTTCTGGGAGTCACCGCCAGCGCGCCGAAACTTGAAGACGCCATCGCCCGCGCCTACGAGATGTGCGGAAAGATCCGTTTCGAGGGGGCCTATCTGAGGACCGACATCGGCAGGAAGGCGCTGGACCGGGAGGAGGCGTGAGAGGTGGGATTCAGAAAGAAGCCTGACGATTGTCTTTCAGGTAAGACCGAGTTTATTCATGATCTGGTGATGTTCGAAGGTGAGACCGTGACTGAACTGTGCTTGTCTTTCCGCGCAGCTGTAGACGGATATCTGGAAATGAGTGACGAGTTGAATACATCTCCCGAGGTTCCTCTGCCATGACCCATCGTCTCCTTATTGCCCACCGCGGCGCCTCTTTTGACGCCCCCGAGAACACTCTCGCCGCGTTCCGCCTGGCCTGGGAACAGAACGCCAACGCTATTGAGATCGACGTGCATCTCAGCCGCGACGGCCGAGTGGCCGTGATCCATGACGGGGACACCAAACGGATCGCCGGACGCGAGGCCGCCGTGGCGGATCAGTCCTGGAGTGAATTGCGGAAACTGGACGTGGGAGATTGGAAGGGGCCGGAGTGGACCGGCGAGCGGATTCCCTCCTTCGAGGAGGTACTCGACGCTCTTCCCGACGGGAAATCCGTGCTCGTCGAGATCAAGAGCGGGCCGGAGACGGTGCCGGCCCTGAAGAAGGTTCTGTCCGCCCGGGTCGGGCTCACCGACCGGGTCTGGCTCCAGAGTTTCCGTCCCGGTGTTGCCTTGGCGGCGCGGGAGGCCTTTCCAGACCATGCTGTCTTTCAACTTTCGGACTACAAAGCCCGGCCCGACCGGCCCGGTTTCTTCGGCCAACCCCAGACGATTGAGTTCCTCATTGATCTCGCGCGGGAAAACCAACTCACCGGTCTCGCCCTCCGACGGACGCCCCCCCTTGACTCCCAGACGGCCCTTGCCCTGAAATCCGCTGGGCTGCGTCTATTCTACTGGACCGTCGACGATCCCGACGAAGCCTGTGCACTGATGGAAACCGGCGCGGACGGCCTCATCACGAATCGGCCCGGACTGCTTCGCCAGACACTTCATTCTTGCTCATCGTGATCTCTCACCGGCTGGGTGCGCGATGCGGCATTCTCCCAGCCGCGTAATCACCCGCTCCCCTCCACGCCTTCTGGCTCCCGCGGTTCAGCTCCTCTTCAGCCCTTCCGGGTCCCAATGATCAGCCCGCTGGCCGTGGCCACGCCGAGAGTCCTGAAATCCTGGAAACCGGCCTCCTCGAGGAGATCGCGCGTCTCCCCTTGGGTATAGGATTTTCCCTTCTCGGTGCCGACCAGCATGTTGACCGAGAAATAAGCGCCGAAACGCGGCGAGGTGCGATTCTCGTCGAGAAAGAAATCCTTGATGACGATCGTTCCCCCTGGCACGAGCGCCCGGTGGATCTTCGCCAGGAGATTGCGCGTATCGTCGGGGCTCATGCTGTGGATGATGTTCGACAGATAGGCCAGGTCAAACCCTTCTCCCAACTCGTTCTTGAAATAGTCACCCGGCCGCGTATCGATCCGATCGGCCAGGCCGGCCTCCTCGATCTCCTCGCGGGCAATCTCGAGCGGGCCGGGAAGATCGAACACGGTTGCGCGCAGATCGGGATTGTGGCGGGCGAAGGCGATGGCCGCGCTGCCCGGGCCGCCGCCCACGTCGATCATCCGGCGAAAGGGGGACAGGTCGAGTTTCCGGGCCACCTCCTCGCTGGATGCGCGCGAGATATCCGCCATGCCTCGAATGAAGTCCTGCATCTCCTGCCCCTTGCGATCCTCGCGCGGCACGGGGTGTCCCGTGCCCAGAACGTCGTCCAACTGCACCCACCGCCGGAGACAACTGTAACTGTGCCGCAGGATGTTGATCATGGTCTCTGGGGAATCCTTCAGGAGAAACGGAAGATACTCGGGCGTTACCCGAAAAGCGCTCTCTCCCTCACGCTGAAGCACCCCCTCGGCCACCAGCGCCAGCAGAACGACCTCCAGGGCGCGGGCATCCAGCCGCGATGCGCGGGCCAGATCGGAAACCGTCCGGCTCTCCCTGCCAAGCGCCTCGAACAGGTCGAGACGGCACGCCGTCAGAAGAACCACTGATCCCTGATATGTATTGCCCAATTCGCTCAGGTGCTGTCTCGGATCCATTTCATATCTCCTTGTTGTATATCGTAAGAAAGTGTGGGATCGGCGCCCTTGCCAGGGCCTCAGTTCCCACGGGCCCCCTTTGTTTTCCCAAACAGGATCTCGCGGTCGCTCAAGGCCTTTAGCGGCCCGCCCGCCGCCCGTCGTCTTCTCTCCCGCAGTGCTTTCCCGATGCCCGCAGCTGCCTTGATGAATCCTTTCAAGCCGTTCATTCCCCGCCCCTGAACAAGGTCCCGCCCGTAGATCCAAGGCAGCGCCGCGAGGTGACGCAGCCACAGGACCGGGGCGTCCAGGTTGAGCCAGACGAACCACAGGCGATTCCGCTCAATCAGTTGCTCCAGAGGGTCCGCGCCGAGGATTTTCCGCATCGAACTCTTCCCGCGATGGCGCGCCACGGCCGCCGGTTCATAGATCGACCGCCAGCCCGCCTTGATCGCGCGATAGCTCAGGTCGTAGTCCTCCCAGTAGCCGGGGCTGAACAGGTGGTCGAAACCTCCGAGCTGGAGAAATCTGGACCGGTCATAGGCAGCCGCGCCGCCCTGAACATAGGTTCGATCGTGCCGCTCCGGCGGATCGCACCAATCTTTCCCGATTCCCCCGCGCCGCCACGCCGGAAACATGCAGAGGTGGTTCGGCGTTGCCGTGTCGTCCCATTCGACCGTCTTGGCCCCGACCGCGAAAACGGGAGGCCTTTGCGGCCCTTCATAGAAAGGCGCGGTCAGACGCTCAATGAACTCCGGCGGCACGGCGAGATCGTTGTTCACCATCACCGCAATCCGCCCTCTCGCCTCGCGGGCGCCCCGGTTGCAGGTCCGCGCGAAGCGCTGGTTCACCTCGTTGATGAGGAGCCGGACCTCGGGGAATTCGCGGCCAATCAGTTCGACCGAACCGTCCTCCGAGGCGTCGTCCACCACGATCAGTTCGAAAGGCCGTCCGCACGCCCGGCCGGACGCAAGCAATGATCCCAGCCCCTCCCGAAGATAGGCCGCACCGTTCCAGTTGGCGACGATGATACTGATTTCCGGTTCGGTCATAGCCGGTGTCTCTCGATCCGCGCGAACATCGGACTGTTTCTACCACGCCAGCGGGAAACTTGGTATTCAAAAGGGATTTTGGGGGTTTGGGAGTTTGTGGTTTGCAGTCAGGTGGAAGTTCAGAGTTTGAAGTTCAGGCCCGAGATTTGGAGGACAGGACCGAGGGGATTCTTGGCGGCGGGGACGCCGTGAGGGTTTGAGTGGGAGGGGGGCAATGTCAGATTTTGTGAGTGAAAAATTGGCAAATGCGGAATTGGGCTGCCCGCTTGAAACCGTTGAGATCGCTGCCGGCGTGGGCCATCAGCCGCCGGACTCCCGGCGAAAAGCCCGTGGCGACTACGTTTAACAATTCGTCGCCGGGACAGCGCATCGCCCCGCAGACCGCACAACGATAGACAGATCGTCTGAGGCGGATGTCTCCCAGGATGGTGCGGATCGTCTTCTCGCTCAGGCCCTTGCTCTGCATGGGACAGGGGAGGTGATTGCTGGCGGACAGAAGAGGCTCGGCGCGCGGGACCCGTCTGGGATCTGTTTTCTGCCTCTGCCGACCCCATTTCTCTCCCTATGGGCACACCTTTCCTTTGACGCTCCTGTTCGGCTTGGTCCTCTCCCGAATCCAGCAACTACGTGGCCTGCACATCATGCACATTATCTGTTCTCGAAAATCTGCAAGTAGAAGTATTCGCCGAGTTCCACGGTAGCCTTGGAAGCAAATCCCAACGCGTTCCTCAACTCTTCAGGTGAAAACCGTATATTGTGCGGTGGCCCAAAAGGCGTATCCCGCTTGACAATCTCAACAACTGCAAGTTTGCCATCGGGTGCAAGAAGGCGTTTGACTTCCACCTTGAATCCTTCAATCTGTTCCCCTACGAACCCGTGTACTACGGTTGACAGGTAAATAAGATTGAATGCGGATGCGGGAAGAGGCATCCTGGTGGTAATGTCTCCCACAAGAGCCACGATGTTCGTTCCTTCGGTTTCCTTGCGGAGCGCCGCAATGCTGATCTTGTCGGGATCGAGAGCGTAGACTTTTCCGTTAACTCCGACCAATCGCGAGAACTCCTTGGACATATAGCCATTCCCACAGCCTGCGTCGAGCACCGTTTGCCCGTGCCCAATCTTCAGGGCCGAAAGAATTGCTTCTTTATCCAGCAGACTCTCGGAGGATTTCCCACGGTGATGATGTTGTCCTGTGGCATGCTGTTTATACTCAGCCAGATCCGCAGAGTCCGGTTTGCACGATTTGTGAACCATTTCTGAAGTCCTTCCCTTCAAATTCGGACTGCAAAATCGCCACATAACACTCAAATGCCCAAGGCGATTTCGCGCATGCAACGTAACTCAGACAGCCTGGCGTGTCAACGCACCATCGCCTCGCTTGTCGATCAAAACCGGCAAAGAGCCATGCGGACATGCACCATCCTTTTCGCCCACTTGCGCTGACAAATCACGATGAAATAAGAAATTGTTCAGGGGATGGAATTTTGCCATGCCGATACTCCCTTTCCGCGAGGAGGATGACGATTCCGACCGCGAGAAGGCAATGTGATCGGCACATCGGCAGGTGTTCGGACCTATGGGCGTTTCGGATTGCTCCGGTGTTCCTACCGGCCACCAATACTGTTCGGCACGGTTCTTGACTCGTTTTTCGGGGCGCGTTTTCCTCGCCTGTTTCGCGGGGCGCGCGGGAGGCTGGGTTGGATCGATGCTGGGTTGAGGGGTTGGGGGGCTTGCGCGGGGGCCTGCAGCGAATGGAGAAGGCGGTTTCCCTTCGCCCCGGGTTTGGTTCGGCTCGATGTTGGCCAGGCATTCGCCGATCTCCTCGATGATCTCCGCCAGCAACGCCGGGTCGAAGACGCCGGCGGCCTCGGGAGCGTGGCGTCTTCTCGTTCACGCGCGATGATGGCCGCAGCCTAGGCGCGAAGTCTAGTTCGGATTGTGTTAGTGACCCGTTTGTGTTCTGCTGCCAACACGTCGAAGCGCCGCCCGAACCCAGAGGCAGGAACCGTGCCGAACGGTATTGACTCCGAACTCCAAACTCGAAAACTCTCAGTTACTCCACGTCCCTTCTTCCTTCGAGGGCGCGGTGCAGGGTCTGGCCATCGGCGTGTTCGAGGGTGCCTCCCATGGGGAGGCCGAGAGCGATGCGAGTGATGCGGACGCCTCGGGGCCTGAAGCGCTGACTCATGTAGACCGCCGTGGCCTCGCCGTCGACGCTGGGGTTCATGGCGAGGATGAGTTCTTCGACGCTCTCGGATTCAATGCGCTTGTGGAGGGAGTCGAAGTTGAGGTCGCTGGCGGTGACGCCCTTGAGGGGGCTGAGGCAGCCGCCGAGGATGTGATAGCGCCCGCGAAAATGTCCCGCCGATTCAATGGCAATGGCGTCGAGAGCCTCCTCGACCACGCAGATCACTTTTGTGTCGCGCCGGTCGTCCCGGCAGATCGGGCACGGGTCTTCTTCGGTGATGTTATGGCACCGGGAGCACCGGCGCAGGTTCTCGCGCATCCGGACCAGCGCGGCGGCGAGTTCCTCGACCTGTTGCTTCGGCGAACGCATGAGGTAGAAGGCCAAACGTTCGGCGCTGCGCCGGCCGATGGTCGGGAGTTTGGTGAGATGGGTAATGGCGGATTCGAGAGAGGGAGGGAGCATGGTTTATGTTAAGAGGTAAAGTCAGAAATGGTAAATGAAAAAATCGAAACCGAGATCGGGAGAGCCGATTTCGGTCGCAGTTGTGTGCTGTTCACTTCTACATTTGGCATTTTCCATTTTTCATCCCTCCGCTTTCCTGGCGACGCCGACATACGGCAGATTCCGATAGTGCTGGGCATAGTCGAGGCCGTAGCCGACGACGAAGAGGTCGGGAACATGGAAGCCGGTATATTTGAGGGGAACGGGGACGTTGTGGGGGTGGTTCTTGACGAGGAAGGTGCAGACTTCGAGGGAGGCGGGGTGTTTGGCCCGCAAGCGCTCGAGAAGGGTCCGGATGGTGAGGCCGGTGTCGTAGATATCTTCGACGAGGAGGACATCATAGCCTTTCAGGTCGCCGGTGACGTCGGCGACTTTGACCTCCCCGGAGCTGCTTTGGCCGTTCCCGTAGGATGCGGCCTGGAGGAATTCGAGGCGGTGAGGGATGGGCAGGGCGCGGCTGAGGTCGGCGAGGAACATGATAGCGCCTTTGAGCGCTCCGACCAGGACAAGGTCTCGTCCCTGATAGTCGCGGCCAATCTGCTCGGCGAGTTCGGCCACCCTGTGGCGGATCCTTTCGGCCGGGATCAGGATTTCTTCAATAGAGAGGCGAGGTGGGATGACGCGGTCGCTCAATCTCTGTCCTTACTCAAAGCGCAGGTGGCGCAGGCGCAGGGTGGGCGAGGTGGGTTCTTCGGGGCTCTTGAGGTAGAGGACCTTCTCCCCCGGCTTACTCATGCGATAGACCTCGCGGGCGGTCTTTTCGCTCTCGAAACCGCCTCGGGCGAGGACGTCGCGCTCCCGCTCCAGTTCCTTCACCTGGCTGTCCATCGCGGTCAGTTCATCGCGGAGTTCGTTGCGTTGGCGGCGGCTATCGAGATAGGTCGCCAGGGTGTCGCGGTTGAAGAGCACCCAGGCGCAAGCAATAACGAGGAGGAGGGCCATCCAGACGAAGACACCGCGTTGGGACCAAAGGATGCGGCCAAGAAGTTTGAGGAGAGAGGTCATGGAGGGTCGGGGCGGGAGCCGGATATGGCCGCATGGGCGCCTTTCCGCCGGGCCTCATGATCCGTCGGCCGGGGCCTTGCGTCAAGGAAAAGGGGCGGGCAGGTTTCGAGT
>JABMPG010000216.1 GCA_013203855.1 bacterium | reverse complement strand
GTCCTCGCGCAACCGCTACCTGACGGCCGAACAGCGCCAAGAAGCGACGGTTCTCTTCCGCGCCCTGAACGTCGCCCGGGAGCGCATCGCCGACGGAGAGCGCGACGCCTCTCGTATCGCGGATGAAATCGAGAGTACCATCCGAAACGAAAGCCAGGGCCGGACCGATTACGTCCAGGTCGTCTCCATGGATACTGTCCGCCCCCTCGAAACCATAGAGCCAGGCAACACGCTCATCGCCCTGGCCGCATACTGGGGCGAGACGCGTCTCATCGACAACATTCGGGTCTGACCGGAGAAACCATGAACGAGTGGACGGCCTGGGCGCCGCTTTACATCCTGTTGTTCATCGAATCGCTGGCTGTCTCGGCTCTGTTGGCCCGCGCCTCGATCCCGGTCGCGCGACGTCTCGGATTCGTCGCCGGGACAGGCGGACGGCACCAGCACGGCCAGCCCATGCCCACCCTCGGCGGAGCGGCCATCGTCCTCGGCTTCCTCGGGGTCGTGCTCGGAAATCTCCTGCTGGCATTCATGCTCCGCCCCATCCTCGCGGAACGTATGCCCGAGGTCGCCCGCTATCTCGACAACATCCCCTCCATCGCAGGGCAGATGGCCGCCATCCTCGGCGGAGCGCTCGCCATGAGCATCCTCGGCCTGATCGACGACCGCGTCGGACTCGGACCGAAGATCAAACTCGCCGTCATGATCCTCGCCACCCTCCCCCTGATCTGGGTCGATGTCCGCGTCCGGGGCTTTCTCCCCTGGCCGTGGCTCGGAGCGGTCATCACTGTCGTCTGGGTCGTCTTCCTGACCAACTCCTTCAACTTCCTCGACAATATGGACGGCCTCTCAGGCGGCGTCGCGGCCATCGTCGCTGTCGCCTTTGGCATCATCGCCTTCTTCGCTGGCGAATGGTTCATGACCTGCCTCTACATCGTCCTCGTCGGCTGCCTCTGCGGGTTTCTCCGCTACAACTTTCACCCCGCCCGTCTCTTCATGGGCGACAACGGCAGCCTCTTCCTCGGCTTCCTGCTCGGCGCCCTCAGCATCCAGTCCACCTTCTTCCAGAAGGGCGTCCCCACTTACTTCCCCGTGCTTACCCCGCTCCTCGTCCTCGGCGTGCCCATTTTCGACACCGTCAGCGTCATGTGGATCCGCTTCCGCGAAGGCCGCTCCCTCATGCAGGGCGACCGCAACCATTTCTCCCACCGCTTGGTCGACCTTGGCATGTCACAGCGCGGCGCCGTCACCCTCATCTACATCGTCACCGCCGTCGTCGCCCTCGGAGCCGTCCCGCTCCGCTCCACCCAGCCCCTGGGCGCCCTCGCCATCCTCGTCCAGACCGCCCTCGTCTTCTGGATCATCCACCGCCTCGAACGAACGGCGAAAAAGAAGAAGAGCGGTGTATAACCGGCGGTGAGTGCGAATTCCACAACGCGGGCTATCTCGAGAACTCCTTCGAGTATGAGTATGACCTCAACTCGAACATCACGCGAATCGGCGCCGACATGGCGGGCCTGCCCATCGTGACGACCTACGCCTACGACAACCTGAATCGGTTGACACGGGAGGCGACCTGTGATTACATGGACCAGTACACCTTCGACGCAGTCGGGAACCGCGCCCAGATCGTCCGGCACGAAGGGTACGAAGACGGCGGTGAATACATCGCCGCGCCCGATCCGAGCAACACGCACGTGATCACGAAAACCTACCAGTACGACGACGCGTACCGTCTCACCCGGGATGTCTGGTCCGGGGCCGAGAACCGCACCAAGGTGTACTACTGGGACGCGGGCGGACGCCTCACGCGACAGGAAGTGGACACGACCGGGACCGATGTGAATTACAACTACTACTGGGATGCTCTCGACCGCATGACCTATGCCCAGACCATCATCGGCGGGGTGACGAAGACGATCCGGTACGACTACAACGCGGCGGGACTTCGGACCCAGCGGGTCGTGACGACCGAGGCGAACAAGGTGACCAAGTTCTGGACCTATCAGGGCGTCAACATCGCCAGCGTCCAGGAAACCACCCCCGGCGGCGGGATCGACCCGACGAAGGACTACGTCTACATGGTGGCGCCCGGCCAGATCAACAACGCCCTCGAACGGCACCACCCCGACTACGCGGGCAACACCACGGATTCCCAGTACTATCAGTACGACCACCGGGGCAACGTCGTTGCCGTGACCGACGAAAACGGAGACCTCCTCCACACCTACCACTACGACGCCTACGGCCACCCCGTCCACGCCATCACAGCCGGTTCCACGCAGGAGGCCCCTACCGACGACATCCTCTTCACCGGAAAAGACCTCGACCCCGATACGGGACTCTACTACTTCAACGCGAGGTGGTATGATGCGGAGACGGGGAGGTTCATCCAGAGAGCACACATCGCACCGCATTGGGAGAGCAGATATATGTTCTGTGAGGCAAACCCCATGGGGCGTGTTGATCCCAGAGGAACGCGCTCCAAATTCTGGGGGGCGGGTACGCTCTGCACGGATCCAGCCTGCAAGAGTTGTCTTGATGACACAGTCCTGAGCTTGCCTGAGGACGATTGGAGCAAGGGGTATAGCGATTCGGCACCTGCACCAGGGGAGTGTGCTGATAGTGATGGCGTTGCAGTCGGCGGCCGTCTAAAGAAGTATACCTTGAAAATACCTGACAACTGCACGTGTACGATTATGTGTGATGGATCCGGAAATCCAGACATGATAGAATGCACATGTACGGCATTTCCCTGGTGGAAGAGACCTGTTGTAGATGATCCTGACTTCCCGGAGAATCCCTTTCTATAGCAAGGGGGCAAAGATTGTGAGAGGTGGGATCTCAACTCTTTCCACAGAAAGACACGGAAGGGTACCATATGGATAAACCGCACAATCAAGACGCTGGACATCGTCGATACTTTTGGGCTTATGCTCTGTTTCTTGGAATGATTCCTGGGATTCTCCTGCTGTCTTCGTTGTTCGCACTTTTTGTTCTGCCCCCCATTTTCGGAACGAAATACGCGCCCGGCTATTCCCGTACAGCATTTCGGCAGGTTAAGGCAGGAATGCCGGTGGAGGAACTGAGATCTCTTCTTGGCGATCCGCTCCGAGCTTCCCCTCAGCATAGCAGATCGTTCCCTGAGGGAACTCTGTATCACTATTCTGATCGCCGTAACAATGCGGAAGAGTAGTAACCGTCCGGTAGACCGCATCTTGAATTCGTTGCGGGGGATGTGCGAAACCATTGGCTGTGGAATCTCGCAGGGAGGGAGGATATGCCAATGGACTCGAATCGCAAACGGCGTGAGGGGGGCGGG
>JABMPG010000215.1 GCA_013203855.1 bacterium | reverse complement strand
CGTGAGCGGGCTCGGGTGTCGGCTCGGGCGTGGGCCGGGCGGTTGGCTCAGGCGTTGGCGTATGGGCTTCGGCCACCATCGTCACATGCGACTCCTCCGATTCGGGGCTCGGGTCAGGCTCGGGCTCATATTCGCCGATGTGAATGGGGGTCTTGCCCGGAGTCTTGTATTTCTTGTCGCCGTACTGAACCGGATTGAGTTGGGGTAGATCTTCATTCAGTTCGGCGCCGGTTGACGGTTCGAAGCCGGTGGAGGGTCCTTCCATTCGCCGGAGTTGTTCGCGGAGTCGCTCATTCTCCAGTCGCAACTGCTCAACCTCGCGCCCGAGGAGACCGGGAGGGACCGAGGGGCCGTTGCGGGAGTCGCGCGATACCGGGCCGAGGGCGCGGCGGGGGACGGCTCGGAGGAGGTCGGCTACCGCGGCAGGGATCTCCTTCTCGAGAAGGAACTTGCCACCCTCATCGGTGACGACCGTGGCGCTGTGGACGATGCTGTCGAGGACGGCGCTGTAGAGAATGAGGTCGAGCGCATAGGCGCCCTGGAAGCGATTCACGTTGCCCAGGATGAGGTAGTCGGCGTGCAGAGCGCGGGCCACTGCGTCGCGCGGCGGAGGGGGCCGGTAGGGATCGGAAGGGGTCAGATCCTGTTCGGCCAGGAGTTGCCGGCTTCCCTGAAGGCGCATGAGCCGAGCGTGACCAGCCCGCTGAATGGCGTTCCAGACGACCTGGGTGACTACGCCGGTCTCGCTCGGTTCGAGAGTGTTGGTCTCGAGATCGATGACTGTCAGGAGGGGGATTTCATCGACGGAACCGACGCGTTCGACGGGAAGGGGCGCGGCCGGCGAGGCGGCTTGGCGTGTCGAGGGTCGCGCCGGCGCGGGCTGTCGCGATGTCTCGAAATCGGGAAGGGGCAGGATTTCCTCCCGAGGCTGCCGGGAGGGCAGGGTCTGCTCGGCGTTCTGATACTCGCGCAGAACGGGATCGTCGAGGATCGGGTCGGCTGTTGCCGTCGAGATCCACCACGGTATGAGGAATACCGAGAGGAGGAGAAATGGGGAACCGGTCCGGGTTCGGGGGAGGAGCGGGAAAAGGAACATTATCAACGGGTCGCCTCCAGGAAGTGACCACCACACAAAAACCCAACGTGAGTGTAAGCACAGGAGCGCCAGCCGTCAAGGAAAACAGGTCTTGAGCGATGTTTTAAGTTCTGGGTTTGGAGTCCACTGTTTTGCAGTTGGGGCGGCTGTGCCACAAACAGATTCTCTGTATTCGTAGGGGATTGAGATTCCAGTTCGGAGTTTGGAGTTGGGGGTCCGCCTTCGCCAAGGCTTCGGCGGATGGGAAATGTGAAACGGGGAAATGAAACGCCGATGGATCCGAGGATTGAAGTCACGCTTCAGGTTTCTCGCGGGATTCCGGGGAGGATTCGTGAGGCTTCTTTTGTGTCGTATATCGCGATACGAATAGGGGCTCCAAATTCAGTTGCAGAGGATTTCTCAACCGCGCATACTATCTGCTTCGATGGATGGTCGCGGTGAGGAGCGGATGCCTTGATCTCAGACAACCCTGTGAATTCCGAACGAATGAAAGGCTTTCTGCCTTACCTGGTTCACCTGCGGCCGCGTTCGTGGCCGACAGTGGCGGGTCATGTTCTGGCGGGCGCTTTGATGGCAGGGGGTGTGGAAATGTTCGTGCCTCCGGCGGCTCATCTCTGGTGGCGCGCACTGGCGGGAGCGTTCTTGTGGGCGGTTTGTCTGAATGGGGGCACGCTCGCCTTCAATTCCGCGATCGATCGGGATGAGGGGGACGTGGGTTTTCTGGACAATCCCCCTCGACCACCCCGGGGCCTGGCCTTCTGGGGGTTGTTCGTCATGGGGTCGGGGGCGGTGGGAGCTTGGTTTCTCGGGCCGCCTTTTCTTCTGATTTACCTAATCTCGGTCTTCTTGTCGTGGGTTTATTCGGCCCCTCCGGTGCGTCTGAAAACGCGGGGCGGATGGGACGTGGTCGTCAACATGATCGGCTATGGCGCGCTGACGGCCTTGGCGGGGTGGCTGGCGGTATCGGGTTGGCCGGAGGCACCTTTGGATCTGCTGATCTTCGTCGGATTTGGATTCCTGTTCGGCGCGGTCTACCCGATGACTCAGTTTTATCAGCGCGAGGAAGACGAGCGCAAAGGCGCCCGGACGTTGGCGCTGGTTCTGGGCGTGAGAGGGTCGATGGTTTTCATCCATGTGTGCCTCGTGACGGCTTTGCTCTGCTGGGTGGTGGCGGCTCTGGGCCGGGAGTGGGATTCTCGCGATGGTCTCGAGGCGGGGCTTACGGCGGCGCAGATCGCCTGGAAAGTCCGGCCGCTGTCTTCGCTGGGGTGGTTCGCGCTTCTTTTTCAGGCGGAGATCTGGATCATCTTCGCCGCCCATTGGTGGATCACTTTCGAGAGATACCCTCTAAAGAAGGGCCTGTACCGCGCGATGGTGTTGTGGGCTTTCAGCAATCTCTGCCTGGTGATCGCTTTCGGGGGGCTGTGAGCGTTCACGGGATTGCGGAGACATGACCGTCCGGGCATAATGGACGCGAATCTCCGACTTCATTGAGGAAGATCCGCCGATGCCCTTGCCCCGACGTCCTGTCAAATCTCTTCTTTCCGCCGCCATGGCCGTGCCCGGGCTGGACGTGGCTGTTCTGCGGGGGATGGCGTCTCTTCTGGAAAGAGGCAGGGGGCTGCTGTATCGGCGTCCCGATCGTCTCGTGACAGCCTATCGGCTCGTTCTCCATCTTTATCATCGCCTTGAACTGGAAAGGCAGCAGGGTAACACCTCGCCGGCGGGCCTCGCGTGGGAGCGACTCGATGCCGCGCTTCATGAGGTCATCCATGAATGGCTGGAGAGCGGGGAGGACGTCGAGGAGGTTCGGCGGATCAATCAGGCCCTGGCCATTCTCGACGCGGATGAGCGGGTCGAGGTTTCCAAAGGCTTTCCTTTTCGCGGGTATCTCGAGCTCACCAGCGTGTGCAATCTACGCTGCCGGATGTGCACCCAGGCGGGGGGGATCACGCCGGTCTATCTGGAGTTGGAGCATCTGGACCGGCTCGAGCCGGCGTTCCGCTATCTACGACACATTTCCCTGGTGGGGTTGGGCGAGGCCTTCGTCCATCGCGATTTCCGGGAATTTCTGACCCGGATCAGGGCCCGGAATGTCGCGGTCCGTGTGATCTCCAATGGGATTCTTCTCGACGAGGATCTCGCTCGATTCGTTATCGGTCAGGGATTGGAGGATCTTTGGATTTCTCTGGACGCGACTGATTCCCAGACGTATCTGGAGATCCGGGGGATGGATCGATTCGATCGCATTCTTGACAATATCCGCCGGCTCAATTCGCTGAAGGCGGAGATGGGGAAAGATCGGCCGGTGATCAATTTGAACTTTGTGATCATGCGGCGCAATGTGGAGCAGATTGCCGATTTCATCCGTCTCGCCTCGGATCTGGGCGCCCCCGCTGTCCATGCGTGCTACATGATCGCCTTCATCGAGGAGATGCGCGAGGAGTCGGTCTTCTATGACAAGGCTCTGGCCAACCGCTGTCTTCGGGAAGCGCGTGGGGTCGCGAAGGAGCTTGGCGTGGCTTTCCACGGGCCGGATCTGTTCCGGGAGCCTTTCGATGAGGAGGGGCCGCACGAGGACGATGGGGAGTGGGGCTATCTGAAGTGTCGGGAGCCGTGGGAATTCGCCTATTTTAACTGCGAGGGCAAGGTGGTGCCGTGCTGCACCGAACAGGCCCGTCTTGCGGACTTGCGCGAAATGTCCTTTCCGGAAATCTGGAACGGCAACGCCTATCGGGCCTATCGACGGAGTTTGACGACGGATCATCCCTCGCCTTTCTGCCGCGAGTGCATGCTGGTGGGTCTGCGCGATATCAATCGGCCGGAGTGCCACTTCCGGATGTGGCTGGGAGAAAGTGTGGAATAGTCAGGAGACTGTAAGGCAGGAGCCGGTGTCTGTTTTTGAAAATGACGGGAGCATGGCTTCAGCGCTCGAAACCAGCCGGACTTTTCGGGGCAGGGCCGATCATCCAGTCTGGATGAGAGCGATCTGGGATCCTGAGATCGGCGCGATCAGACGGAGGCGGTTTTCTTTTGGAGTCTGGCGCGAAGCGAGCCAGCGGCTTTCGGAAAGATTCAGCCAGCGTAGCGTGAGATGAGTTCCCGGCATATCGGCGGCATTGAAGACGACCTCGCCCGGTTCGAGGAAGAGGACAACCGCCTCGCGATGGGGGTTGGCCAGACAGGCGGTCTCGGCTTCCGTGCCGCTTGAGAGAAGTTCGGGATGGGGCGTCGTGTCGAAGAAATCCATTTCTTGCTCGAGCATGCGGACACTTCGGATATGGCGCATGCCGATCTGATGTCCCGGGTCGCGCGGGGCGTCGGCAATGCAGACGGCGGCCGCTTTCGCGAAGAGGGCGCTCCAGAAGCGCCGGACCATTTCATCTCCTTCTCCCGGCCCTCGGATACTTGAGTAGTTGATCGGCTGGGGCCGGTCGACCCGCACCCGTTCGGACAGTTCCAGTCCCCCTCGCAGGTGACGTCGGAGGGGATGGTTGCCGAGAGTGGATGCTTCGATGAAGTCGAAGCCATGTTGTGTTTCCCGTAGCAACCGTTCGGGATCAGAGAGATCGAGAAAATCGGAGACGCAGACGCCGAAATGCTCGGCCTGGCCCCGGCTTCGAATGTATTCGGCCCAGAAGGCCCCCCATTCGGGCTGTTGGGTGGGCTGGCTGTCGATGCAGTAGAGAATGTGGGGATAGGGCAGGGAGTGGCTCAGGAGGGAGTTGACGAAGCGGCGCTGGTGCTGGAGGACGATCTCATTCCCCTGCGCGACGGACAGGAAAAAAGGATGGCTGGCGGGCGGGTCTTCGAAGTCTTCGGGCAGGCCCGACTGGGGAGCGGTGTAATTGGAGTTGTTGCGGGGGTTGAATGGATTGCGTTGCCATGGCTCACCGGTGAAATCGTCGGGGGCCCATATTTCAAGTTGGACGATGATATCCGTGAGGTCCGTCATGGCAAGCAGGCTGGCGAAGAGTCGCCAGTAGACGGTGGCGGGCCGGGTCAGGTCGTAGACGCCTTTCGCGTCGCGTTCGAACGGCCAGACGTCTCCCTCGCACCTGGAGGAGAGCACGCACCGCGCGAGGTCGCCTCCTCCGGCTTTCAAGACCCGAAGATGCTCCTGAAGGACGTCGGCCTGAAACAGGTTGTCGCGGATGTTGTTGCCCAGAAGCAGAACAGGGCGACCGTCGAACTCCCAGTGTGACGGATAATCGGAGCTGATTCGGATTCGGGATTTCATGAGATATCTTTGGGGAAAACCGCCTGAGGGTCCAATTCCGAACGAACTATACTACAAGACGCGGGCTTTTCTGAGAATTTGTTCATAGTCGCTCACGGCGGCCCGGAGGCTTTCCAGTTCGATGTATTCGTCGGCGGCATGGGCCTGACGATGATTTCCCGGCCCGTAGATGACGCAGGGGATTCCGGCGGGATGCAGGATGGACGCATCGGTGGCGTAGGGGACCACGCCGGGCTCGGGCTGATCCAGCGCCTCAGAGACAAATCGAGCCCAGGGGTGGCTCTTGTCGATCGCGAAACCGGGTGCGACCAGGGAAGGGTCCTCGAGAACGCATCCGGGGATGTCTTTCAGCGCCTCACGCAGTTCGCCCACGATGCCGTCAACGGTCTCGTCGGGAAGAACACGACGGTCGATGTCGATCCGGCAGAGGTCGGGAACGATGTTCACGGCCAAGCCGCCCTGAATGGCGCCGATGTTCAGGGTGGCGTTTCCCAGGACGAGATGGGGGGGCCGGTGGGCGAGTTCGTCGCCGAGGCGGTCCAGGGCGCTGAGCACGGGCGCCATGCGCAAGATAGCGTTGACGCCGTTCTCGGGAGTGGAGGCATGGGCGGCCTTGCCCATTGTGCGGACGCTGATTCTGACAACGCCTTTGTGAGCGATTGCGAGGCGTCGGCTGCTTGGCTCTCCGATGACCATTCCCTTGAGGGGGGGATGGTTCGATGCGGCGAAATGGGCCGCGCCGGTGAATCCCATTTCCTCGTCACAGGTAAAGAGGAGGAGAGTGGAGGGAAAGGAGGCGGGATCTTCTTCGAGGACGTTCAACGCTGCGGCGGTGATGGCCGCGACCGATCCCTTGGTGTCGCAGGCGCCGCGTCCCCAGAGACGGCCGTCGCGGATTGTCCCCTCGAAGGGGGCGACGGTCATGTTTTCGGTGGGCATGGTGTCGAGATGGGCAGAATCCGATCGCATCTTCGCCCTGTCCGGGATGAAAGGCCACCAAGTTCGGGCGGTCGGGGTGGACTTGGGGGAGGTCGACCTGGAAACCCTTCCCCGAGAGGATCTCCCCGAGATATTTCGCGATTCGCTTCTCGCCGGTCTGATCGGCAGGGGCTCCCGTGCAGCGGGGATTCACGCTTGGAATCCGGACCAGTTCCTGGAGGAGTTTTTCCACGTCTATTGGCATGACATGCTTCCTATTCGTCGAGCCATCTTTCCCGATTCTCCCGCACGAAGGCGTCATCGTTCAAGTGCGGATAAGCCTGATAGACCCGGTCGATCTCTTCGGACTGTCCCGGAGAAAGGGCTTCCTTCGGATTGAGGCACCAGGTGCCGGGGAGGAGGCCCTGTCGGCGGAGGACTTCGTGGATGCCGGGAATGCAGCCCGCGAAGCCGTTCGTGACGTCGAAGAAGACGGCGTTGCAGTCCGTCACCTCGGCACCGAGGGTGAGCATCCAGGGCGGAATGGGCTGGTCCGCGTGATTGACGGCGTGGATATCGGCGAGAAGTTCGACCGCCTTTTTCGTCCAGACGCACCAATGTCCCAAGAGGCCGCCCGCGATCCGGACGCGCTTGTCCCCGATCCGCCAGGGGGTGAGGAGATCGGCGACGATGTTGTCGTCGTTGCCGGTATAGAGGACAATATCCTTTTCCCGGCCGGCGTCACAGACGGCCCGGATGACGTCGAGGGTCTGGTAGCGGTTGAAGGGGGCAATCTTGATGGCCAGGACGTTCTCGATCTCGGCGAAACGCCGCCAGAAGTCAAAGGACAGGACACGGCCCCCGACGGCGGGCTGGAGGTAGAAGCCGATGAGGGGGAGAACCTCGGCCACGGCCTGGCAGTGGTCGATGAGTTGGGGGATCGTCCCGTGGGAAAGGGCGGCCAGGCTGAGGAGACCGGCGTGGTAGCCCTGCTTCCGGGCAAAGGCGACCTCGCGCAGGGCCTGTTCGGTGGGGCCGCAGACTCCCGCGATTTTCAGGATCTTCCGGCCCTTCGACCAAGCGTCGATCTCGGCGGACGCCAAGCGCAGCACCGGCTCGAAAAGGCCGACGTCCGGGTCGCGGATCTCGAACTGGGTGGAGTGGACGCCGACGGCGATCCCCCCCGCCCCGGCATCGACATAGTACCGCACGAGAGCCTTCTGGTGTTTCGGGCTCAGTCGCCGATCGGCATCGAGGGCCAAGGGCATGGCGGGAATGACGACGCCTCGGCGAATGTTCTCAAGAAGAGACGGGGAGATGTCCTGAACGCGCATGAGGGGATTCCCGTCTCAGAACTTGCCCGATTTCACCTCGAAATGGGAGGGCTTGTTGAGACTGCGCCCCCCGCGACGAATCCACTCGGCCTGCCATCGGATCATCGGGTCGGGGTCGATCCGAGGAGGGCCGAAGCGGCGTGTCGACTCGCAGGCGTTGGCCAGCCAGGCGGTCGGGCCGGGTTCGCCCGCAAAATAAACGGGGCTTGCCAGCAGGCGGGCGAGCTGTTCCGCCACCGTCCGGGTGGACAGGGCTTCCGGTCCGGTGACGTTGAGGGGAACGGCAGGCGAGTCGGCGATCCCAAGACACAGCAGGGCTCTCTCCGCGGCGTCGCCCTGCCAGATGCAATTGAAGAGGCCCATGGTCAGGTCAACCGGTTGGCCTTCCCAGATCCGCCAGGCGATGTCGTGAAGAACGCCGTAGCGCAGGTCAATGGCGTAGTTGAGGCGATAGAGACAGACGGGGGTTCCCTGAGACCGAGAATAGTGCTCGAAAATGCGCTCCCGTCCCAGGCAGGACTGGGCGTATTCGCCGGTCGGACCGGGAGGGTCGGTTTCCAGGGAGCCGCCGGAGTCGGCCGAGACGAAGGGGTAGACGCAGCCGGTGGAGAAAGCGACGATTCGGCTTCCGGCGAAGTGCCGAGCGATGTTTCCCGGCACGATGGTATTCATCGCCCAAGTCAGAGGCTCGGAACCTCCCGTCCCGAACTTGCGCCCAGCCATGAAGATCACATTCGGGCAAAGAGGAAGGCGGGAAAGAGCATCCGGGTCGAGCAGGTCGCAGGCAAGGGTTTCGACGCCGGCCTTCTCCAGGCGCTGTCGGGATTCGGAGTCGGTGAAACGACTCACACCGATCACGCGCCGGGCCCGTCCGCTGGCGATGACGGCTCGGACGGCCATGGCGGCCACGGTATGGCCCATCTTCCCTCCGACGCCCAATATGAGCAGGTCGCCCTCCAGACCGCGGAAGAAGGCGATCAGCCGTTCGGTCGGAAGGGCAAGGAGATCGTCGAGCTCGGTTTCGGTCTCAGGGGTGGGGGAAAGAGAAACCATTCCGTGTGCTCCGTGGGATACTGAACTCAGAAAGCAGAATAGGGAGAGAGCGGGAAAAGGTCAATACGGAATGGGAAGTGCAAAATGAGGATGTCCTGTATTTCCGTTGCTTCCGGTGAGCCATGGGCCTAAACTGCAATACTTCGGTAGCGGGGGTGGTAGAAACCCACCAGCAAGGAGTCTGGCATGGAAGACACGATTCGCGGAAAGGCCTTCGTCCTGGGGGACGATATCGACACCGATCAGATTATACCCGCTCATCACCTGGTTTACAGTCTGAGCGATCCGGAGGAGCGCAATCTCTATGGCAAGTATGCCCTGAGTGGCGCGCCGATCGAGCAATCCGGGCTGCCTGAGGGAAACATTCCCTTCGTGGCGGAGGGTGAGACGATTACCAAGTACCCCATCATCATCGGCGGCAAGAACTTCGGGTGCGGGTCGTCCCGCGAACATGCTCCTTTTGCTCTTCGCGAAGCGGGGGTGCGTGTGGTTGTGGCGGAGTTCTATGCGCGGATTTTCTTCCGCAACTCGGTCAATGGCGGTTATCTGATTCCTTACGAGACGCCCCAGCGACTGGTCGAGGAAATCCGCACGGGCGACGAGATCGAGGTTTCGCTCATAGAGAACGAGATTCGAAACTTGACAACGGGTAAGAAATACGCGCTGAAACCGCTGGGGGATATTCTGCCTATCTTGGAGGCGGGGGATGTGTTCGCCTATGCCAAGGAACGGAATCTGATCGGGTGAGGCTTACGGGGCTGGACAGATCTGGCTTCGGTTCATGGTGCATTCGGCCTGCCCGGGGGTTTCTCACCTCTCGACCGGCGAGGATGCCGGTCCTACACGAAGGATCAATGGTCTCTTGATGCATTGGAAGTTGATATATCCCAAGTGGCGTAAACTTGAGGGGCAGACGCACTTCGATCTGCCACCCCATGGTCCGGTGGTTTTCGCGGCGGCCCTTCCTGCGGAGGTGGAGATCGAGTTCGTCGATGAGAATGTGCAGGATTTGGAACTGGGGGATCGGCCGGATGCGGTGGCTCTTTCGGTGATGCTGACGGCCCAGTTGCCCCGGGCTTTCGAGATTGCCGACCACTATCGTCGGATGGGAGTGCCGGTTCTGGCGGGTGGGATTTCGGCGACGCTTCATGCGGATGAGTTTGGCGGTCGCGTCGACAGCGTGTTCCTCGGTGAGGCGGAAGGACGGATGGAAGCGGTTGTGCGGGATCTTCAGGCGGGACAGCTTCGACCGGTCTATGACTTTCTGAGAAATCCACCTCCGATCGAGTTGGTCGGTCCGGCGCGGCGGGAGATCCTGAATGCGGATGCGTATACCTACCGGGGCGTGAAGATGGTGGATCTGGTTCACGCATCGCGGGGATGCCGGTTCAACTGCTTTCCGTGCTGCACGGGGTTTCTGGGAGGAAGGATTTTTCGGCCCCGGCCTATTGACAAAGTGGTTGAAGAGATCGCTTCGATCTCCAACAACCGTCTCTTCGTCGTGGACAATTCGCTTGCTCAGGACAGCGGGTGGGAGCGGGAGCTCTTTCAGGCGCTGATCCCCCTGAGGAAGAAATGGGTCAGCCATCCGATCGAAGATGACGATGAGATTATTGACTTGGCATACCGGGCGGGTTGCTGGTATGTCTATCAGGCAGTCTTCGATACGTCCGATTTTATCAGGCGCCGCATTAAGCGCTATCACGATCATGGGATCGGGGTGGAGGCGACGGTGATTCTGGGGACCGACCAGCAGGACGCGGATTATATCCGCCGGCTTGTGGATTTTCTGCTTGAGGTTCGGCTGGACCTCGCGGAGTTCACGATCCTGACGCCCTTCGCCCAGTCGCCGATCCGGCACCAGTTCGAGGCGGAGGGGCGTATGCTGGACCGCAATCCGGCCAACTATACTTGCGACCGGGTGGTGTTCCAGCCGAAGCAAATGACCCCGAGCGAGTTGCAGGACATGTTCTACTATGCTTGGGACACATTCTATGCGGAGGCGGCGCAGGAGCTGCGAATGGGTCGTCTCTTCAACCAGGTGATCCGCCGCGAGATGGAGGACGGTACGTTCCAGCGGCCCGCACGGGTCGGAAGGTCCAAAGTCGCACTAGCGAAGGAGAGCAGAACCTCCTGCCGCTGAACAGGTTTTTTCTATGGCTCGTCTTTTTCTGATGTCCTGCAATCTCACCCGGGAGCCCTATCCGGTCTATCCCCTGGGAATGTCGATGGTCGCGGGCGCGGCGCGACGCCACGGGCACGACGTTCGCGAGTGGGACCTGCTGGCCCAGGGACGGGATCTCGAAGCGGCCGCTGCGGAGATCGAAGTCTACCGTCCCGACGTCATCGGTCTTTCTCTCCGGAACGTTGACAATATCGACTCCGTTTCGAGTATTTCCTATACGGATCACTACTGTCAGATCGTGCGCTTTCTGAAGGAGCGTTTCAAGGTCCCGGTGGTGATCGGCGGTGCGGCGGCTTCGCTTTTCCCGGAGGAATTGCTGGCCGCGACAGGAGCGGACTATGCCGTGCAGGGCGAAGGAGAGCGGACTTTCTGCCGCCTGGTGGAGGAGATCGAGCAGGGCTCCCTGCCGGACCTTCGGGTTTGGCATGGGTTAGAACTTCTCGAGGAAGACTCCTTCCAGTCGAAAGGTCGGGACGCGGATACGGCCCGGTATTACATGCGCGAAGGCGGGATGTTGAACATTCAGACCAAGCGGGGCTGTCCACACCGCTGCGCCTACTGCACGTATTACCTGCTGGAGGGGTGCCGCTATCGTTTCCGGTCTCCCAAGGAGGTGGTGGAGGAGATTGTCCGACTGCGGGATCAGTATTCGATGGATTACCTGGCGATAACGGACTCGACGTTTAACGATGCGGAGGGACATTACCTGGAGGTCGCCGAGGAGATGTTGCGTCGGCAGGTGCAGGTGAATTGGATGGCTTTCCTTCGTCCGCAGCGTTTTACCGAAGAGGAGGCGACCCTTCTCAAGCGGGCCGGTCTCGCTTCGATCGAATGGGGCTCTGACTGCGCCACGGATGTAACCTTGGCCGGAATGCAGAAGGGGTTCGGGTGGTCGGAGGTGGAATGGAGCAACCAGATTTTCGCCCGGTTGGAGATTCCCAACGCCCACTTCATCATCTTCGGCGGTCCCAACGAGACGGAGGAGACGGTGAAGGAGGGTCTGGCGAACCTGGAGCGTCTGGAAAGGTGCGTGGTATTCGCGTTTCGGGGGGTGCGGATTCTGCCGGGGACGGCGGTTCATCGTCGGGCTCTGAAGGAGGAGATCATTCAGCCCGGGCAGGACCTTCTCCAGCCGGTTTTTTACTATTCCCCTGGAGTGGACCCGGATTTCATTCATCGGACGATCCTTGAATCCTTCAATGGCCGTGAGGACCGGATCTATCCTCCCGCGCAGGACGTGGACAGAATTCAGGCTTTTCATCGCATGGGGTATCGCGGTCCCGTGTGGGATCTTCTGTTGTCCAAGAAAGGCCGCCGGCCCGCCTTCAAAGGTTGACCTCCGATCGCCTCATGGCTTCCAAGCGCAAAATCCTCTTCGTCCATCCCTTGGGTGTCAACTGGATGCCGGGACAGAAAGACATGTCCCGGATTGCCAACATCATGCCTCCGCTCGGGCTTTGCGGCTTGGCGGCGTGGGCCGAACAACATGGCCATTCCGCTCACATTCACGACTGCTATGCCTTTCCGGGACGGGACGAGAAGATCGACTCCTGGATCCGGACCGAGCAGCCGGATTTTGTCGGTTTCAGCACCACCACGTCGAGTTTTCTCGATGCCGCGCGGCTTGCGGAACGGATAAAGGCCGCCTACCCCCAGGTGCGGACCATCGTTGGCGGGGTTCACGTCTCGGCCCTGCGAGAGAGTTTGATGCGGGACTATCCCATGTTCGACTATGGAGTCGTGGGAGAGGGGGAGGAGCCGCTTCTGGCTCTTCTGGAGGATCAAGACCTGGACAACGTGCCGGGGTTGCTCCTGCGCCGGGGCGACGATGTGGCGTTCACGGGGCTTCAGGAAGCGACGCTGGATCTCGACTCCTTGCCCTTTCCCGCCTATGGCGCCCTGGAGGGCTTTCCGGGGGCTTACAAACTTCCGATTTTCAACTATCCAAAGGGTCCGGGGACGACGGCGGTGTCGAGCCGGGGATGTCCTTATCAGTGTTCTTATTGCGACCGATCGGTCTTCCGGCGTTCTTTCCGTTTCAATTCGGCTGAATACATCGTCGAGCTTCTCGGCCATCTGCGCGGGAGCTTCGGCGTCCGGCATGTCAATTTCTACGACGATCTTTTTACCTTCAACCGGGAGCGTGTGGTTGCCTTCTGCGAGAGTCTGCTGAAGTCCAATCTCCGCATGACCTTCAATTGCGCGGCGCGGGCCGAGCATCTGGACCAGGACCTGCTGGGAATGCTGAAGCGGGCGGGTTGCTGGATGATCAGCCTAGGAATCGAGTCGGGCGACGCGGATCTTCTCAAGCGTCACCGCAGCCGTGCGGATTTGGAGATGATCCGTGAGCGGGTTGACTGGATCCGGGGGGCGGGGATCCGGGCGAAGGGGCTTTTCATGCTCGGGCTGCCGGGGGAGACGGAGGAGACGGCCGATCATAGTCTCGAATACATCCTGAGCCTGCCCTTGGATGAGTTCAACTTGGCCAAGTTTACGCCATTTCCGGGCTCGCCCCTGTTCGAAGAGATCCACCAGAGCGGGTCGATGGAAGATCGCTGGGATTTGATGAACTGCCTGAACTTCGTGTATGTCCCCGAGGGGTTCACCGCGGAACGTCTGGAAGAGCGGTTTCATGAGTTTTACCGGTCCTATTTTCAGCGCCCGCGGGTGCTTCTGGGGTATTTGGCAATGGTGCGGCACTCGCCCGAAAGTTGGCTGCGTTTCCTCCGGAACCTGGGAGACTTCATGGGCTTGCAGCGATCCTTCCGCAGATAACAAACCGGTCAGAGCATTGGTTTTACAATACTTTCCGGTAGGGGGATGGCAATAATTGCTTGCATTCACCGCGCTAATTGCCTATCTATGTGATGGGAAGCAGGAAGATAAGAAGTAGCGGGGCCGAGAAAAGCCCCCGCCCCAACCGCCGATTCAACCAGCCGCCTCCGAGACTGAGGCTCAGGCCAACCGAAAGGAGCCTCTGACGTGCATCGAACCGGGATGATTTCAAGACGAGGGATGTCTCTTGTCGAGATTCTGGTGGCGCTGGTGTTTCTCATGTTCGGCCTGGCCGGGATCGTGGAGTTGTATGTGAACCAGGCCCGCCACTTGGCCCGCACCGAGCGGTTGAATCGGGCCGAATCGATTGCCCGTGGTAATCTGGCGGAACTCCAGGCCACCGGCTACGATGGGCTCTCCGGCCGGATTCAGTCCGATGATTCTGTGGATAAGGCTAGTCTTTTTCGAGAAGCGACACGCTTTGAGATGGATACGGACTTCGTCTGGAACGCCGATCTGACGAAAATCTCGATCGAGGGCATCCCGGCGGTGCGGGTGGTCGTGACCTGCCGATGGCAGCCGGACGTGACAGGCGGCGAAGCGCGGGGCGAGGAATCGGGAGTTCAGAAGGAGGTGATCGGCTATGCCGTGGCTCCGTAAGAATCGCCCGAGGGGCGTGACCCTGATAGAGTTGATCGTGGTTTCGGCCATTCTATCGGTCGTTCTGGGACTCGTGTTCGGCATCTTCATGCGCACCCGGACCGCAACTCTGCGCGGCCAGGAGGAACTGGCCATGGAGACTCAGGCCCGGCTGGTGGCCGATCAGATCACCTCAATTCTGCAATCGGCTACGCCTCCGTCGGCGCTGGACGGGGCAGTTCCCCCGCCGGAGTTCCGGCCGGACGCCTGCCGGATCGTCAGCACGCGCGACTCGGACGGTGGTCTCTTTCAGGTCTGGACGATCTCGAATGTCAAGGCCGAGGACGACGGTTCCCGGCATCAGCGCGTGCGTCTGGCTGCCAAGCCGCTGGACTCGGAGGGCTCGGCCCAGGAGCAGATGGCAGGCCTCCAGGACGATCGGTTTTCCACGTCGGTTTTCTTCCAGTACACCAGTCGGCATTCCCTTCGGGTCGATGACTATCAGACCCAGTTGCCCGCAGACCAGTATCCGCTTCTGATCCGGGTCCGGGTCCGTGTGAAAAAGGTTCAGCCTTCGACCGGCGGCGAGAGCCGCGAGTACGAACTCGTGACTTCGCTGCGGATGCTGTAGGGAAAGAGAGACGAATATGGCCCTGAGTTTCCCGTTTCATCGCTCCGGCCGGCGAGGCGTGGCCATCATCAGCGTGATCGCCATCCTGGGGGTTCTCACGATTCTGCTCACGGCGCTGGCCGCGTCACAAGAAGCCGCTTCCATCGCCTTTCATCAGAGCCAGTCGCGCCACCAGTCGCGAGTTTTGGCCCAGTTCGGGTTGGAGAGCGGCCAGCGGCTGCTGGCGAGGGACCCGGGACGGATCGTCGGCCAGTCCGTTCGGCTGGGACTGGAGGAAGGCGCTTGCGTGGTTGGCGCCCGGCCGCTCGATCCCGGCGCGGCGTGCTATAAGACTTCTCTCCTGAAGCACCGGGAAGGGGACATGGAACTGACGGTGGAGTTTGAGCCCGGGAGCAGGTCTCTGGTCGCCGTCCGTCAGGTGTATCTCGTCAATCTGTCCCCGAATCACGGGCGGTTGATCCGTCTACAGGAAACGATGGGAGGCTGAACGGATGCGAGCGGACCCTCTTCGATTGGCAGGTCTTTTTTACGAAACGGGCATGATAGACGCGGAGGCGTTCGCGCGCTGCACGGCTGAGTTCGAGCGGGATTCGAAGTCCCTGATGGAGGTGCTGAACCAGGACGTGTCACTGCGCAGCATTGTTGAGTTGCAGGCGGTGTCGGTGAGAGGCATCCGCGATCTTCTGATGACGGACCTTTTCCCGGCCCGGCAGAAGGAGAAAGAGAAAGAGGAGCGGGGCAAATCTCAGCGGACGCCCAGTTCCTCTCTGCGCGACGCCCTGTCTCAGCCGTTTTATCTGACGGACCAGGAAATGAAGTCGATTCTGAACGCCTGGACGCCTCCGGTGGAGGGGATGCTGAGCATGCTCCACGAGGTGTCGGCGCTGGACGAATCGCCCGAAAACGTGATCGATGAGTTGGGGAAGGGCGAGGGGGTCTACAATCGTCTCGTGGAGAAGGGCTATCTCCAGCCCAAGACCGTGAATCGGGCGGTGAGCGCAGCGCGGTATCAGTTCAAGACGTTGAACCGGCTTCTTCTGGCGCTGGAGCTGCTGGAGTACAATGAGATCCTTGAGAAACAGGATTGCGCGGAGATCATGCGTCGCTTTCGGGAGGAAGGCCCGGCCAGCGTTCCCCGGATGAACGAGGAGATTCGTGCCTTTATAGAGTCCGAACCGCAGATGCCCGAGATTCCCGTCACGTCGGTCTCGCCGAGCGAAGCCCTGCGAGATTCGCTCCCGTCTTCCTTCGTCCGACAGAATCTTTTCCTGCCCCATCAGCACGTGCAACAGCCGGCCGATCATCTGGAAATCGTGACGCCCGATCCGTTTTACGTCGAGCTGACAGATACTCTCGCTTTCCTGACGGGAGTGCCGGTGGTCGGATACTACGCCCCCGAGCACGAAGTCATCAACCGGGCCGGTCAGTTATATCCCGATGGCACGGCCCATGCCCGAGCCTCCGCGGCGCCGTCGGCCGAGAATCCCGCCCAGGAGCAGTACCAGCCTGCGCCCGAAGCCCCGACGGCCCGGCAGGAGAGAGGCGCGATATGGGTGGCGACCACTCCGAAGCCGGAGCAGATGGCCGACAGCCATTCGGCTGTGACCCTGGTCACTTCCGTCATTGAGGGAGGCGTCGAGCACAGTGCCACCGACATCCATATCGAGCCCAGCCCCCGCGGCTCGCGAGTGCGTTACCGGATCGATGGCCGCCTTCGGAGCGTCATGGAGATTCCTCCGTCCCAGGTGCTGTCGGTCAACAGCCGGATCAAGGTGATAGCCGGCTTGGACGTGACCGAGCGGCGGCGTCCCCAGGACGGTCATTTCTCTCTGGGAATCGGCGAGGGGGCCTTCGATTTTCGTGTTTCGACGCTGCCGACTCATCTCGGTGAAAAGACAGTCATCCGGATTCTTGACGAGAGCCGGGTCATGGGAAGCCTTGAGGAACTTGGCATGCCCAAAGAGCAGTATAAGACCGTCGAGAAGTGGATCACGCGTCCCCATGGGCTCCTGTTAGTGACCGGTCCGACCGGGTCGGGGAAGACATCGACGCTCTATGCCGCCTTGAACACGATCAGCAGCGAGGCCCGCAATGTCGTCACCATCGAAGACCCGGTTGAATATCGGCTTGAGGGGATCAATCAGGTGCAGGTGGATGCGGCTTTCGATCTGAGTTTCTCCAAGGGTCTGCGCTCGATCCTGCGGCAGGACCCGGACGTGATCATGGTGGGCGAGGTGCGCGACTCCGACACGGCCCGAATCGCCATGCGGGCCGCGCTGACGGGGCACCTTGTTTTCAGCACGCTGCACACGAACACGGCAGCGGGCGCCATCGCCACCCTGACGAACATGGGCATCGAGCCGTACATGCTTACCAGCGGCATCACCGGCGTGATCAACCAGCGCCTTATCCGGCAGGTGTGCGTCGAGTGCAAGGAGTCCTTCATCCCGAAGAAAGCGTTGCTGAACCAGTTGGGTCTGAGCCCGAATTCCCGCAAACACATGTACCGGGGGAAGGGGTGCGTCGAGTGCCTTGGGACCGGCTATAAGGGCCGCTCGGGGGTATTCGAGATCATGCCCATGACCCGCCCGCTCTCGGAAGCGATCCTTGCGGGGAAGTCCGAGCAGGACCTGATGGACATCATCAAGGAAGCCGGGCATGATTGTCTCTGGGACGCGGCCATCAAGAAGGTATACGCCGGAGCGACCTCGCCGGAGGAGATTCTGGAAACGCTGGCGATCGAGGAGTGAAGAACGGTAGCCGGGGGATGGGAGACGGGAAGCATGACATCCCCTGAGAAAACTTCGGAAAGTTCAAGATAGTGCGCAGTTCTGACGCGCCATTCATACCTATCTGCATCAGGAGCTCTATATGACACCTTCTCAGCACTCCGACCCGAGGGAAAACCTGCGCGACTCGATGCGCAGCAAGATCCGTGGAGAGTTGGCCAATCCTGAAAAGGCGGAGACGGAGGAGCGCCCCCCTGTGACCGAACGGGCCGCGCGTGAGAACTCGGAGCCTCGTGCGATGCTGAAGAGGGAGATTCACTTCGGCAACCCGAGTTTTGCCCAGATGACCACCTTCTGCCGGCAGTTGGCCACGCTGATCGAAGTGGGTATTCCACTCGTCCAGAGCCTGAACACTCTCGCGCAGAGAATCGAGCATCCCAAACTCAAACAGGTTGTGAGCGAGGTGGCTCACAGCGTGGAATCGGGGAACAACTTCGCCGATTCTCTGGCGCAGCACCCGACTATTTTCTCGTCCCTGGTCGTGAACGTGGTGCGGATCGGCGAACATGGCGGGATTCTCGAGCAGTCGCTGAACTATCTCGCGGACCTGATGGAACGGCGCTATGAACTTCGGCGGCGGGTGGCCGGGGCGATGGCATATCCCGTGGTGCTTCTCGTGGTCTGCTTTCTTGCCCTGATCGTCATCCTGGGCTTCGCCATGCCGGTTTTTCGGGATACCTATGCCAGCATGGGGAACAGCGAGCTGCCAGGGATCACGAGTTTTGTCCTGGCGATCAGCGATTTTGTCGCGGCGGTATGGTGGCTGATCATTATCGTCGTCGTAGCGTCGGTGCTCCTGGTTCGGTGGCTGATCAAGAGCAATGAAGGGTTTCGCAAAGGGTGGGACCGGCTGTGTTTCATCATGCCAGTTCTGAAAAGTATAACGGTCAAGATTAACGTCACCCGGACCTGCCGCACTCTGGCGAACCTGATTCACGCGGGCATCCCGCTTCTCGAGGCGTTGCGGATCACGGCGGAAACCTCGGAGAACATGGTGGTGATGGACATGCTGAATGAGGTGCACGATCATGTCGAGCGCGGCGGGCAGATCGAGTTGCCCTTCCGGGAGGCCAGATTGTTCCCGGATCTGGTGGTGGACATGATCGCCATCGGCGATGAGGCCAACCGCCTGGACCTGATGTTCGAAAAGATCGCCGAGACTTACGACAGTGACGTCGAGCAGAGCATCCGGACGCTGAACGCGATCGTGGAGCCCCTGATGATCGTTGTCATGGGCGTGATCGTGCTGGTCCTGGCTTTGAGTGTTCTGCTGCCGTACTGGCAAATGGCCGGAACGGGAATCGGCGAGAAGTGAGCCAGACACGGTCCTTTCCTTTGGACGACCCGACGCATACGCCACAGAGGGGGATCATGGACCGGAACACACGGGATCTGTCAGCCGATACACTGGCACGTCTGAGCCGGATTCGTCATGTCCTCTCAGAATATGAAGGTTTCTCGACACCCGAAGACCGGCGCGAAAGCGACGAGATGCTGCGGCGGCGGCTGGTGAGTCTTTTCATGGAGCTCCGACGCCTCCTGGAAACGGTTTCCACCTATGCCAGCAAGCACGGGCACGAGCCTGTTCGCTTCAGGGCCGGGCGTCTCGCCGATAGCGCCGAAGACCTCGCCGACCGCGTCAGACTGGCCCCGTACGCCTTTTCGCTCTGTTTCACCGGAGACATTCTCCCCGTTGAGTTCCAGGAAATCCTGATCACCCACGACGCCCGTCTGGTCGAGATCGATTCGCGCTTTCGCGACTTGATGGACTGCACGCTGTGCGAGAATTCCGACTTGGACGCCGTTCTTGCCACGGTTCAGCAATTCGAAACCGATCTCGATGAGGAACTGGAGCGGCGCCTGGCGGTGATCATGGAGTATCGGTGACTCGCCTCGGCCGCCTGCGCGGCAACACTTCTGAGCAAAGGCATCTCGCGGGCCTGAAACGACCGCGCCAAACCGACGGAAGACAGATCCATGGCGGGAAGCCCGGCGATCTCCTCCGTGTTTTAGGGAGAACGGATATCGCTTGGCTCCGTGGTGAAACCCCCTTTTTTCTTGACTAAAACGGGCCGGAGAGGATAGTTATGGACCCTGTTTGTGTCCGTTGCTTCGATGCGAGACACCACCGTCCGATTGAAACCCCAACGATTCCACCGTCCAATCTCAAAGGAGACCTGTTCCATGTGCTCTGCAGTCCCTCGTATGGCTTCCGCTTTGATCCTTCTCACTCTCCTCGCCGGCCTCAGCGGCTGCAGTTACCTCTCCGACCGAGGCCGCGACGCCCTTGATATCTTTGACCTGGGCATCACGATCACCCCCGAGGCCAAACCCGATTTCGCCATCTATTTCGACTTTTTCAACATGCTTCCAGTCGGCTACGGCAACGTGGACGGGAAGATGATCGGCTGGGGCAACCGCCAGATGATTTTTCTGGACGACACGCCTCTTGACTACACCCTGCACTCGTGGGGCGCCCTTGTCTGGGGCAGCGAGAAATACGGAACGGGTTCCTTCATTCCCGCGGACCCGCGTCAGGTCCGCGACGACCAGCGCGATCTCCTGGAGCGGCCCCGCTACAATGCGGGCGTCGCCCGGGTGATCTCGGAAGAGGAAAACCGTCCTCCGTGGACCCATTATTTTGAATGTCAGCGCGCCCTGCATCTGGGCTGGATCGGCATCGTGTTCAACCTGCGTCCTTTGGACGTGGTGGACTTTGTCGTCGGCTGGACCACTGTGGATTTCATGGGCGACGACCATCTGAACGATTAGCCTGCCCTCAGGCGGAAAGTTGGCATATGTGATGTTTGAAGAAAACCCCGGCGCTCCCAATCGCGCCATTTGCTCCAAGTGCAGCCAGCCGGTGACGGCGAGGCACGAGGAGTCTGAAGGGAAAGTGTACCTGGTCAAGGAGTGCCCGGACTGCGGCGACAGCAGGATCGTGATCTCCAGCGACGCGGGGCGCTACAGGGAAAAGCGGGAACTGGTCTCCTATGAGCACGAGGCGGAGACTACATGTAGCCTGCGCTGCGACGAGTGCAAAAGCCATAAGACTCCGACCCTCGTTTTCATTGATGTCACAAACCGCTGCAACATGAACTGCCCGATTTGTCTGGCGAATATCCCAGCCATGGGTTTTCGGTTCGACCCCCCCATGGCCTATTTCGAGAAGATTTTCGCGGTCTTGAGCAAACTGAGCCCCAAGCCAAAGATTCAGCTTTTCGGCGG
>JABMPG010000214.1 GCA_013203855.1 bacterium | reverse complement strand
AACCCGCGTAGCGGCATGGTCGAGATAGTGGATGTTCTTGAGATGAGGCAGATCGGGTTTCTCGAGTTCCCAATCCAGATTGTTCCGTCCGGAGAAAACCATATCCCCCCGCTCGCCCGTCCACTGAATGAGACCGACGGAGTTGCCGGTGTAGCGCGACGGCTCGGTCTGGATGAAAAGAAAATGATCGGATTGAATCGGCTCTTCGGTAAAGAATTCCACGCCGCGCTTCTTCTGGATCTGGACATACCCGGCCAGGTCCGGCGTTTCGAAGACGAAGGTCTCCAGGCGGCTGTTAGGAATCTGTCTGGCTTTCGGATGCTGGTTGAATGAGGCGAACGGATTCTCGGGCGTCTTGCGCGACGTGATCAGAAAATCGGCGCCGATGCAGGCCCGCAGAATGCACGCCTGGTGCGTATCGTGCTCGAAACCGGAGTCGTAGCGCAGCCCCGTGTAACGAAGAAACTCACGGGCCGTTTCACGGAGGCCGGCCGGCTCGGTGTTGATGATCACAAACTGCAAACCGCCTGTCAGCCCGTCCAGACCGGCCTTGGATCGTTCCTTCACGACCCTCTCCGCTTCATCGCGCAAAACGTCGTCTCGATTGGTGAAGGGATTTGTGCCGCTATCGAACATCATGAACCCCCGTGTTCAAGATACGAGCGAGTCAAAGTCGTAGGCGAAACCTTTGGGCCGGTACTCACCCGTGCGGCGATCAAGCACATATTTCCCTTGGGGACCGCGCTGTTGAATGGTCTCGATCGCCTCGGCCAGGTAGTCGATCTCGCTCTCGGTATTGCAGAGTCCAAAACTGGCACGGACAAAACCGGGCAGGTTGCCGTGATCGCCCGCTCGAACGTCGGCGAAATGGCGGCGGATTTCCGGCGCATCCAGACCGAGGAGTGTTTCCACGTAAGGATGCGCACAGAAGCAGCCGTTGCGTACGCCGATCCCCCATTCGTAGCCCAAGATCGCGGCCAGCAGGGCGTGGGAGTGGCGCTCGGACACAAAGGGGATCACGCCCAGCCGCTGCGAAGGGTGGACGAGATCGCATCCGCCGAAGACGCGGATACCGTCGGTCGCGCGGAGCCGTTCCATCGCGTGAGTCGTCAGTTTCTCCTCATGGGCGGCGACTTTCCCCATCCCGATTTCCTGGAGCAGCGCCACGGCCCGGGCCATCGCGCAGATGCCCACCAGGTTCGGCGTGCCGGCTTCCTCGCGCTCGGGCGCCTGGGTCCACTCCACGTCGTCGAGAGTCACCAATTCGACCGCGCCCCCGCCTTTCCACCCCGGAGGGCCTTGCTCGAAAAAATCACGAGGGCCCACGAGACATCCGCTGCCGAAGGGCGCGTACATCTTGTGTCCGCTGAAAGTGAGAAAATCGATGTGGCCGGGATCGTCCGCCGCGCCAAGGGAGATGGGGCGGTGAGCGACGAGTTGCGCGGCGTCGACCAGTATTCGAGCGCCATGCTCGTGGGCGAGTCGCGCGATATCGTGAATCGGAGTAAGCAAGCCGGTGATGTTGGACGCGCCTGTCAACGCGACGAGCCGCACCTTGCCTCCATGTTTGCGCAGTTTCTCGCGCAGATCGTCGAAATCCAGCATCCCGCAGGGACGCCGCACCTGCACATGATCCACCTGCGTTCGAAAGCGCCAGGGCAACAGATTCGAATGATGCTCCATCACCGAAGTCAGCACCACCTCGTCCGGCTCGAAAGAGAAATGCGCCGCGAGCCGATTCACCGCGTCGGTTGTGTTCCCGCAGAAAATCAGGGCATGGTAGTCCGGATCGGCGCCGACAAACTCCGCAAGCGTTTCCCGGCAGCGGTTGAAGGCGTAGGTTGACACCAGCGATTTGAAGCCTGTGCCACGGTGCACGCTGCCATACCACTCGGCGCAGTGGTTGATATGCTCGACCACCCGAAGAAAGGGCGGGGTTGTGGCGGCATTGTCGAGATTGACATAGGTCCGCTCGCGGCCGTCCAGCAGAGGAACCTGGCAGCCCAGGCCGGCGAAAAGGGCCCGGTAATCCGTCGGAGCCGATTCCGGTCGAGCCGCGAGCGCTGGAGTGGGGGAGAGCCCGTCCATGATCAGTTGATGGCCGCTTCCGGCTCGATATCCGTCCGGTTCTTCAGGCCCGTCAGCCCGTCCTGGCCCGTCTTGTGATCCAAGCCATACTCCTCGGAAGTGACGCGCAGGATATCGTCTTTATAGATAGCCCAGGCGCAAACCGGCATCAGACGGATTTCCTTCGTCTTGGGGTGCTCATAGGCAAAATTGGCTGGACAATCCACTAGCCGGGCCGATTCAACCCAGTCCTGCTCCACGAAGGGCAGCACGATGACCCGCAGAATCCCGTGCAGATGCGTATGCCTGCGCAGAACCTCCTTGAACTTCCGGCCACGGAGAAGATCCCAGCCGACACGGGCCGCGCCCTGCCAGGGTGATCCGCCGAAGATCTCGTCGAGATCGAGGTTACGCCGGATCAGTTTCCACAGGGCTTTTCCATATACGAAGCGCTGGCCCCGTCGTCCGAACAGGTTCGAAATCCAGTGGCTCTTGAGATTCTTGCCCATCTCCCGGTCCAATTGAAGCAGATCCCGGACCGCTTCCTGGAAGGGACGTTTCAGAAAGCGCGACGGGGGATGGTATCCTTTCGCGTCGGAGACCAGAAGGCTGACCATCTCACAGTTCGGATGCGCGCCGCCGAAGGTCAGGCGTCCCACGTTGAAAGTTGACAAAAGCGTCTCGAACCGGTACATCACGGCCGCGGGGACAAACTCCATGCCGGGGATGGCCTTGGTCATCATCCGTTCGACGTCTTCCACCGTAGAGGTCTTGGCGTCGACCTCCTCGGGCCCCCAGGTGGCTACGAGTGGAATCAGGTCCAGGGCGGCGATGAAATCCCGCCCCTCGTGGCAGTAGTCGATCAGGTCGGCCAGGTACTCGTCATTCACCCCCTCACCCACGCAACACATGATGGTCGCCTTGGACTTGCGATACTTGCGGACGTTCTCAAGGCCCTGAAGTTTCTTCTCCAGTGCCTTCGGGTGCTTGCGCGTACGCTCGTAAATCTTCGGACTACGACCGTCGAAGGAGAACATCACCTGCGTGCCCGTAGCCAAAAGCTTCTTGCAGTACTCCTCGTCGGCCAGGCGAAGCCCGTTTGTCACCACGCGGGCGGAGAGGCCGTACTTCTCTTT
>JABMPG010000022.1 GCA_013203855.1 bacterium | reverse complement strand
GCTCAAGGTGGCGGCCCTCGTCCGCGCTCCCGTGGAGATCGTTGCCTGCACCTTCTCAGGCGTCGCTTACGGGGTTCACTCTTTCATCTCCGGAACGTGGGGGCTGATCGAGGGGCCTCCTCCCCACGGCATCCAGGTGCGGGATTGCCGATTCGAAAAGACCAGTCTTGCCGGAATCTCGGTTTCTCTCCCGAGCCGTGAGGCCGTTCCGCCCTCCCCCTTCGCGCTGAAGGTGGAGAACTGCGAATTCAATCTCGGAGACGGCCCGGGCTGGCCGGACTTCCGAGGCACACGAGACGCGATTGCTGCCCAACGCCTGAGTGGCGTCGTCCTGCGCGACCTGCGCCTCGTCACAGCAGACGACCGGAGGGCGGACGACCTGATCCGAATCGAGGACTGCGAGGATGTCCAGAAGGGAACCATCGTTGTTGAAAGCAGACCAACTCATCGGGATATCCAGAAGTAATCCAGCCTTCCAAAGGAGAAACACATGGAGTTCGAGGAGATCAAACAGGAACAGCAAGAAGGGCTGAAGATCGCCTTGGAAGAGAAGCCAGCCCGGAAAACCAGCGGACCGACCCTCCGCGAGCGGTTTCATCGCGCGATGCACTACCAGTCGGTGGATATGCTTCCGAATTTCGAGTTCGGCTATTGGGCGGAGACGCTGGCCGAATGGCACAAGCAAGGCCTGCCGCAAAGCGTGACCAACCAGAAGGAAGCCTACGAGTATTTCGGGATCGAGAATTACTACACCGCGCCGATCGACGTCTATGCCAAGCGAATCTGCGAGGCGAAGGTGCTTGAAGAGAAGGACGGCAAGGTCATCCGTCGGGATCACTACGGCGTAGTCTCCGAATCCAACAAGAACGGCCCCGGCTCCATCCCACACTACATCGATTTCCCCATCAAGGACCGCGCTTCCTGGGAGCCCTTCAAACAGAGCATGCTGGATGCCTCCGAACGCTATCCGGAAAACTGGGACGACCTGGTCGAGGCCTACAATCAGCGCGACTATCCCCTGGCCGTTCCCATCGGCAGCATGATCGGACGGCTGCGCAACCTGATGGGCTTCGAGAATATCGCGCTCATGGTCCACATGGACCCGGAACTCATGGAAGAAATGGTGGAGGCCTGCTGCCAGTGTGTGGTTAACACGATCGGCCGCGCGCTCCGAGACATCCGATTCGACTATGGCGCGGGGTGGGAGGACATCTGCTTCAACTCCGGCCCGATCGTCGGACGCGAGTTCTTTGAGGCCGTCGTGGCGCCGCGCTACAAGCGAATTACCGACCTGCTCCGGCTCCACGGCGTCGATCTAGCCCTGACCGACTGCGATGGAAACCTGACTCATATCATGCCCGCCTTCCTTGCCAACGGAATGAACGTGCTCTTCCCCGTCGAGGTGAACGGCGGGACCGACCCCGTGGCACTGCGGCGCCAGTACGGCAAGGAACTGCGTTTCTGGGGCGGCGTGGACAAGATGATCTTTCTCAAGGATAGGAAGGAGGTAGATGCCGAACTTGAGCGCCTGAGGCCGGTGGTCGAGGAAGGGGGATTCATCCCAACCGTCGATCACCGTGTGCAGGCTGATGCAAAACTGGATCTGTACAAGCATTACCTGGATCGCAAGAGGGAGTGGTTTCACTGCGGAGGAGAACCCCGATACTGATTCCGAAACAAGACAGGCGTCAAGTAACATCTAATGCTACCATTGTAGAATCAACGCGAAAGGCATGGTAATCATGAATCTGTCTCTGAGAAAAGCAATGTTGTTTACAACAGGATGTCTGGCAATCGTCTCGATTGCGCCGGGCGAGTACAGCGAATATGACGCCCGGATCGGCAAAAAGGAAATCCTCACGCCCGCTCCCGCGAAATTCCCGCGCATCAACGGGCCGAAGGTTTATGGAGCGCGGCCCGGCAAGCAGTTCATCTACCGCCTCCCTACCCAGGGCGAGCGGCCAATTCAATTCGCCGTTCAGGGATTGCCCGATAGCCTGAAGCTGGATGCCGGGAAGGGCATCATCACGGGTGTCACGCCTGCGACGAAGGGCGACTATCCCATGACCTTTGTCGCGAAGAACGCGCTTGGAAAGGCCGAACGCGCATTCAAATTGGTGGTGGGTGATAGGATGGCGCTCACGCCGCCGACCGGATGGAACCACTGGGGTGGGCACGCCTCGAACATCAATGATGGGATTATCCGGGCGGCCGCCGATCTGTTCGTCGAGCGCGGTCTGGCGGATGTCGGCTTCCAGTACGTCAGCATCGATGACGGATGGCCGCGGTTGAGCCCGAAAGACTACAGGATTAAGGTGATCGACCCCGGCAATGAGCGCTACATAAGGATAAAGAAAGGCATCGATTTTGACAAAGTGGTCGGCGAACCGCGCGACGCGAACGGCAACATCCTGCCGAATGGGTACTTCCCGGATATGAAGGCGCTGACAGACTATATCCATTCCTTCGGCCTGAAAGCCGGCATCTACAGCTCTCCCGGCCGTCATACCTGCAACAGTTTGACCGGCTCCTGCGAGCACGAACAACAGGATGCGGAGCAGTATGCGGAGTGGGGTTTTGACCTGCTCAAATACGACATGTGTACGGGCGTCGGTGTGCTAGGCGGCCTGCGCAAGGAAACTCCGGGACTGCACCAGAAGGAATTCTGGAGGCCGATGGCTGAATATCTCCGTGCGACGGACCGTGATTTTCTCATGAACCTCTGCCAGTACGGGAAGGAAGATCCTTGGGAGTGGGCACCGGAGATCGGCTATCATACCTGGCGAATCGGCGGCGACCTGAACAAGAAAGTGCAGACCTACTTCGACGTGGCGCTACGTGCCGCCACCGAGTGTCGCGAATACAGCAAGCCGGGCCAATGGAACGACCCGGACTTCCTGCATGTCGGCCATCAGGTGAATACCAGTGGCAACCATTTTGAGCCTTCAAAGCCGTGCGCGCTCAGCACGAACCAAGAATACCAGTATGTCACGCTCTGGTCGATCATTTGCGCGCCATTCTTCGTCTCCAACGATGTTCTGAACGTGAGTGATTTCACCATCGGTCTGCTGTCCAACGCCGACGTGCTGAACATCAACCAGGACGAGCTGGGGCATGTCGCCAAAGTGCTGCGCAATGAGGAAGGTAGGGAGGCAGTCATGGTGAAGAACCTGGCGAACGGGTCCAGGGCGCTTGGGGTCTTCAACCGGAATTCCGAACAGGAGCGTGTCGTTGAAGTCGGTTGGGATGAGATAGGTGAGTCCGGGGAAAAGAAGGTCTACGACGTCTGGCGCCAGAAAGACCTTGGCACCCGCGCTGGTGGTATTTCGGTCAGGCTCAGTCCCAACGGGGTCGGCCTGTTTGTAGTTCAATAGGATACGCCCAGGAGGAGAAACCATGTCGAAACAGAACAATGGCTGGAAGAAGCCCGCACCCGTCGATCTTTCGAAACAGACGACCCGGGGTGAACTGGCTTTCCGCAGCGGCAAGAACTACGCCCGTCTGGAAGGGAAATGGTATCATCCTCACGAGGTGTTCAAGGCCGATCAGCATGGCTGGCCGGGGGACTGGGAGGGACGCATCATCCTCGCTCTCGTGTCTCAGGCCCAGGCCACCCACCGCGAACCGGCATGGCTCGACGAGATCATCGCGCGGCTGCCCGGCCATCTGAATGAGAAGGGCTACTTCGGGAAAATCTGCGATACGGGCTGGGCCAACGAGCAGCAACTGTCCGGCCACAGTTGGCTGGTGCGCGGTCTCATCGGCTATTGTGAATGGAAGAAGGACCGAAAAGTCCGTGCCATCGCAGAACGGATTCTCCGCAACTTGTTCCTGCCTGTCGGAGACAACTTCCGCACCTATCCCCTCACTCCGGAAGAGCGCGAAGGTCCCGAGAATTGGGAGCTATCCCACCTTCAGAGCAAGACGAAAACACATAAGGCAACCAGCGACACGGGCTGCGCGTTTATCGCTCTGGACGGCATCACCGAGGCGTGGCGCTACCTGAAGTGGCCTGAACTCGAAGCCATGATCCAGACGATGATCCAGCGCTTCACCAAGCTCCATCTCGAGGAGTGCTTCGTCCAGACCCACGCGACTCTGTCTTGCCTGCGCGGCATCTGCCGGTATGTCGAAAACGGCGGCGACCGGAAATATCTACCTATTGCCCGCCGCGTCTTCGATCGCTACATGAGTCACGCCATGACCGAGCACTACGGCAACTACAACTGGTGGGGCTGTCCGCGGTGGACCGAGCCCTGCGCCATCATCGACTCCTATATCCTTGCCCACTGGTTCTGGCGACTGACCGGGCAGGCGAAGTACCAGGCTGCCGCCCATCACATCTTCTATAACGGCATGGCCCACGCCTTCCGCGTGGACGGCAGCTTCGGCACGGACATGTGCCTGGGAGCCGAGCTGCCCGAGATGGACGGCGGGCCCGCCGCCTACGATCCGACCATTCTCAAGCCCCGCACCTATGAGGTGTACTGGTGTTGCACCATGCGGGGAGGTGAATTCTTCGCGCGGGCGGCCGAGGCGTCATTCCAGACCGACGGCAAAGACATCTGGCTCCCGATCTTCCACAATGCCACCGCCAAGATCGCCGGCCTCACCCTTCGAGAAACCACGAGTTACCCTTACGAGGGTTCCGTTCGTCTCGAAATCTTGGGGGCAAAAACAGATCAGAACCGCACGATCCGGTTCTTCCTGCCGCCCTGGAACACTCACCCCCCCCAGATCCGCATTAACGGCAAAAGAGTGCCGCACAGCAAGGCGAAGGGCTTTGTGGAAGTGACAGCAGATCTCAAGAAGGGCGACGTCCTCGATTATGACTTCGGTCTCGGCCTTCACGTCGTGCCGACTCACGGAGAGAACAACATCTCCGGCCACCATTCCTTCCGTCACGGGCCTCTCCTACTGGTCCTCGACCAGTCCCCGCCGGAGTCTTTCGATCCAACCCGGCCGCCGGAACCGGCCACGGCGGAGGCCCTTGCAGCCGAAACGGAATTCGAGGCCTTGGGGGGCGCGCGCTACCGCGTGAAAGGCGGCGAGATTACACTGGTTCCCGTCTATGATAGTGAGAATCTCACCGAACGGTGGCACGCGAGACAGGCCTTGTTCCGCGACTGAAACAAAGAGCCCGCCCTTAGAAGTGGGAGGAGATTGCGATATGAATATGAAACAACGGACGCCGATTTTGAGAATGTTGTCGATGAGGAAACGGTTGCCCCGCCGTCACACGTAACCACTTCGGCCAAGGCGAAGCCTGGTACCTCGCCTTCCGGGGCAAGGAAGCCTTTCTCGATCCGTTCTACAAGGCCTTGGTCAAACGGGCCGGTGTCCAGCAGGCGCTCGAGACCGACCTTCCCGAAGGAGTTGGCATCCAGATTCGGGACACCGGCGACAGTCGGTTCTATTTCCTGCTGAACTTCACGGATACCCGACAGAGAGTCCCGATCGGCCCTACGTGCCTGACTGACGTGGAGTCCGGGATCGCCTATGAGGGAGAGATTGTCCTGAAACCCCGCGCCGTCCTGGTTGCCAAGACTGGGTGATTACGAAGTTTCTCCCGGGGGCGCCTTGGGCCGAGGTGTACAACACGATCAACCGTGAGGCGTGTTCACCCAAACCACGTCGAACATTCTACTGTTTTGCGCAGGCCCTTTCGTCTCGTTTCTCCCGGTATTCTCGGGCCTGGTAGAGGAAGGCTTCGAGGCGGATCCGGTTGTTGAGGGTTTGCTGACCGGTGAAGGCGAGGTTGAGGACGGGGATGTCGTCGTGGTCCTCGCGAACGCGTTTGAGGAGGGCCGTGCAGATCGTGCCGGGCATGCAGGTGAAAGGCATGGTGTTGACGATGCCGACGGCGCCCTCGTGCTGGACGAGTTCGACGGCTTTGCCGATGGTGAGGATGGCTTCGCCCTGGAAACTCGGGTCGAGATAGGGGCGGGCGTGTTCTATCACGCGGGCGGGGGATGGGTCGGGCTTCCTGCCGAAGAAGCCGTAGATCTTGTTCTCGTCGCCATGCAGAACATGGTCGGCGATGGTGAGGCCGAGGAGTTTGCCGTATTTCCCGAAGGCCTTGTGCCGCCAGCCGCGCGCGAGGCGGGTGTACTGGATCCATTCACTCATAGTGGGCACGGCAGCCTGCCCCCCCAGCGATTCGATGTTGCGGACGAGATCACTGTTGGCGAAGACGTTGGCCCGCACATAAACCTCGCCGACGAGAGCGATGAGCGGGCAGTCCGGCTTGCGTTCGAAGGCGATTTTTTCGTAGTCGCGGCGGATGCCGGGGAGGGCTTCCAAGAGCTCGCCACGGGACTGCTGAATCGCGCCGGAGACAAGGGCGACCGAGCGCTGGAACCAGGCATCGGTCTGCCCCGGCTCGGTTTCGAAGGGTCGCTTTTCCAGAGCGAGTTTTTCGAGGCAGTCCACGGCGGCAATACCATTCCAGGCGCGCCGCTCGAATTGGGGGCCCATGGAGGCGGTGACGGTGTCGTACTCGCTGTCCTGTTCGAGGGCGAAGATGGGCACGTCCTCCAGGCCGAGTTTGTCGAGCACGCCGCGATGGAGACGGTTGTATTGTCCGAACCGGCAGGGGCCGTCGGCGGAGGCCATGAAGAAGGCGGAGCGCTTGGGATCGAAGTCGGGCTGGCGGGTCTGGCGCACGATATCGCCGGTGGTCAGGAGGCAGGGATAGCACTCGCGGCCGGAGGTGAAGCGTTCGCCCCAGTAGATTGATTCTTCGTTGGACTCGTCCATGACTTCGGCCTCGATGCCGACCGAGCGAAGCGCCGCGGCGAGGGGATACGCGTGGGCCGACATGTTAGGCAGGTAGAGGCGGCGGTGGTTGGTGAACTGACGCGCTACCCAGGGAGAGGTCTCAACGGTGCGGCGTCCGCCGTGGCGTGACAGGTTCTCAAGCGTGTCGAGGAAGGCTTCGCAGCGGGTAATGAGGCCGGCGTCGGCGCTGTGTTCGTCGATCTCGAGCAACAGGTGGGGCTTTTCGGCCATCTCGCCCCGGAAGTAATCAAGGAGGAACGAATCGGGTCCGCAACTGAAGTTGGTGATGTAGACCGCGAAGAGGCGCGGATCGGTCTTGATGACCTCGGCGGCTTTGAGGATGCGCTGCCCGTATCTCCAGTAGACCTTGCGCCACTTCTCGGGCAGAGCCACCTCGCTCAGGGGAAGCATGTCCATCGGGATCGGCAGCGCGCCGAGGTTGCGGATCTTTTTGGGAAGGTCGAGGTTCAGGCCGAGGTCGCAGCCGTTGTAGGGTCGCGAGACGATCACGAGGGCGGTCTGGTCCTCGGGGAGCGTGTCGAGGATTTCCCTGCCGCGTTTTTCCAAGGCCTCGAAGAAGGCGTCCTGCGCGGTTTGGGCCTGACGAAGGGCCCGGCGGATGCTGGTCCGGCTGGCTCCGAGGGCGCGGGCGTACCGCGACATTTCCTTTTCGACGTGGTCGAGCCCCCACTGCATGTGAAGGGCGGGGGTGAGGACCGTCGACTCGTATTTCGAGAAGTCGATGGCGCTGGCGGCGGTGTAGGGGATGGTCTGGACGAGGGGACAGTTGAAGACGGAACGGTCCTGGGGCCCGAAATCCTCGGTCTTGGAGTCGACGAGACTGGGAAGAAAGAGGAAGTCGGGCTTCTTCTCGAGAATCTGCAGGATGTGGCCGTGAGCGACCTTGACGGGGAAGCAGGTCTCATTCACGACGCTCTCGACGCCTTTGTGGACCGTTGTCTTGGTCGTCTCGCCCGAGAGAATGACCTCGAAACCGAGTTCCTCGAAGAAGGTGCGCCAGAAGGGCAGGAAATCGTGGAAGGACAGGGCGAGGGGAATGCCGACGGTTCCCCGGGTCGTGGCGGGGCGCGCGCCACCGGGCCGGGGCGCGCGGTGCAGGAGAGCTTCGCGTTCGGCGAAGAGATCGGGCAGATCCGCGCCGGCGGAGACGTGGTGATCCACCTCGTATTTCTCGCAGCGACTGCCGTAGTACAGAGGCCGTTCGCCTTCGAGCTGGACGCGCCGGATCTCGCACAGGTTGTCGCACGATTTGCAGACGAAGGATTTCACCTCGTATTTCAGATTGCTGAAGTCGAAGCCGCGGAACCGGGTCGTTCCATCGCTCTTGTCTCGGGCGAGCATGGCCGCGCCGATCGCGCCGGTGACTTCATGGTGGGGCGGGACGATGATTTCCTTGCCCAAGACGCTGTTAAAGGCCGCGACGACGGCTTTGTTGAAGGCCGTGCCGCCCTGGAAAAAGATATGTTCGCCGATGCGGCGGTCCCCGACGACGCGGTTGAGATAGTTGTGAACGATCGAGTAGGCCAGGCCCGCCAGGAGGTCGGGCGTCTCGGCGCCGCGCTGCTGGTACTGGACGAGGTCGGATTCCATGAAAACCGTGCAGCGATCGCCCAAACTGACCGGGCGAGGCGCGTCGAGGGCGAAGGAACTGAATTCCTCCTTCAGGTCCACGCCGAGGCGTTCGGCCTGCTCCGACAGGAAGGAGCCGGTGCCGGCGGCACAGGCCTTGTTCATCTCGAAATCGCACACCGTGCCGTGGTCGATGCTGATGTACTTCGAATCCTGTCCGCCGATCTCGAAAATCGTGTCGACTCGGGGATCGAGGAAGATGGCAGCGGTGGCCTGGGCGGTGATCTCGTTACGGATGACGTCGGCACCCACCAGTTCGCCGATCAGGTAGCGGCCCGAGCCGGTAGTGGCCGCGCCCCGGACTGTGATGCGGCCCCCGATCTCGTCGCGGATCTCATCGAGACCCTTGCGTACGGCCTCGATGGGCTGGCTGGCCGTCCAGAGGTAGCGCTTGGACAGGATCCGGTTCTCGCTATCGATGGCGACCACGTTGGTACTGATCGATCCGATGTCGATCCCGATGTAGGCGTCCACTTTCCCGTCACCGTCGGGGAGGGTCTCGATGGTGAGATCGGGTGTCCCGGCGGGTGTGAGGAACGGCCGCAGGCGGGGCTGGTGTTCGTCAACGGCTTCCTCGCGGGAGTCGGTGGCCGTGCGCAGGGCATCGACACCGTGAAAAGGAGTCTCGCGTTCTTCTTCGAGAAGGGTGAGAGCCGCGCCGATGGCGCTGAGAGTGCGATGATGAGAGGGGATGATCAACTCGCCCTTCCCCAGGTTCAGAACCTTTTCAAAGGCCATGACCATGCCGGAGTTCGAAGCGACCCCGCCGAGGAAGGCGACGGGCCGCTCGAAGGATGCGCCCTTGGCAACAGTCGACATGAAGCTGCGGGCAAGGGCCAGGCAAAGACCCGCCGCGATATCATGGACCGGCGTGGCGATCTGCTGGAGGTGGATCATGTCG
>JABMPG010000213.1 GCA_013203855.1 bacterium | reverse complement strand
GTGGGCTCGTCGAGGAGGAGCGCGTCGGGCCTGAGAGAGAGGACCGAGGCGACGGCGGTGCGCAGGCGCTGTCCCCGGGAAAGGGAGAAGGGCGGCTCGGCGGCGAGGGGCGTGAGGCTCATGCGGTTCAGGACGTCCGCGACCAGCGGGTCGCGCTCGTCCGGGTCGATGCGCAGGTGCCTCGGCGCGAAGTCGATTTCTTCCTTCACGGTTTCCTGAAGAAGCATCAGGTCTGGCTGCTGGAGAACGAGGCCGACGCGGGGGGTGGAGTTCTTCTCATTCCAACGAATGCTTCCGGCGCTCGGTTTGAGGAGTCCGGCGAGGACACCCAGAAGAGTCGATTTTCCCGAGCCATTCGGACCGAGGAGGGCCACGCGTTCGCCTTGGCGAAATTCGAGGCTGACGCCCTGGAGAACGTCGGGCGTTTTCTTGCCGTATCGGCAGACGAGATTCTTCACCGTGCAGACCACATGCTCGGTGCGGCCTGACGATGTCTGCGTCGGCGCTTGTGTTTCCGGTTTCGTCAGGAGGGGCGCGGTTTCGCTCGAAAGGGGGCGCTCGGGACGGCCGAGTCTCTCGAAGAGATCGGGCAGGTGGGGAATCGCGAGGCCGAGGCGGCGGTAGGGCGTGAGATCGTGGAAGGCTTCGTCGCGGGGCATGTCCTGGACGATGCAGCCCTGGTCCATCAGGACGATACGGTCGGCCAGAAATGCCGCGTCTTCGAGGCGGTGTTCGACGAGGAGAACGGCCAGGCCGTGGCGCTGCTTGAGGTCGGCGAGAACGCGCAGAATCTCCGCCGTGCCTTCGGGGTCGAGTTGGCTCACGGGCTCGTCGAGAAGCAGGGCGTGGGGGCGCAGGGCGAGGACGCAGGCAATGACGAGACGCTGTTTCTGGCCGCCGGAGAGCGTTGAGGTGGCCTGTGAAGCGAGATGTCGTAAGCCCACAGATTCCAGCGCTTCAGCCGTCCTCTCCCGCATTTCTTCCGGAGGGATCGCCAGGTTCTCCATTCCAAACGCCACCTCGGTCTCGGCTGTCGCGGTGCATAGCTGCGAATCGGGATTCTGGAAGACCGACCCGGCGATGCGGCAGATCTCTCGGATCGAAAGGGCGCGCGCATCGCGGCCTTCGAGGCGGATCTCTCCGTTGATTTCGGCGTTGCTTTCGTGGAGAAGGACTCCGTTCAGGCAGTTGAGCAGCGTCGACTTCCCGCAGCCCGTCGGACCGCTCACGACGACCAGTTCGCCGCTACGGACGGACAGGTCGATCCCGGAAAGGGTCGGCTCGGGGCGTCCGGGATATCGGAGGGTGAGTTGGCGGACTTCGATCACAGGTGCACCTTCCTGAGGCTGAGCCCCAGCCTCCGTCCGAGGAAGACGCCGATGCAGGTATAGAGGAATCCGGTGACGATGACGTTGAGGGCGATGTACCAGTCGGCATAGAAGAGACGATAGAAGACGGCGAAAAGGGCGAGCGAGGTGAAGGCCGAGGCGGCGTCAGCCAGGCCGAGAGCGAGCATCATCGGAACCAGGCGGGGGGGCTTTTCTCTCGTGCCGAACCGGGTCACCCCGAATACGAAGAGAAGGATCTCGCGGAAGGCGATAGCCGAGCCGATGAAGAGGAGATCGGTCAGGCCGACGGAGCCGAACAGGATCGCTCCCATCAGGTACGAGACGACTCCCGCCAGCGTCATGGCCCCCACTCGCGGCACGACGCACAGGATGGACGTGACCAGGAGGTAGGTGAGGAGTTCGGTGAGGAATCCGCCGACGAGGCAGTTGAAGGGTCCCAGAACGGCGTAGAAGATGTTCGAGATCCAGCCCCCGACGAGTTGCAGGCAGAACTGGAGAGATCCGAGCAGGGAGAGCAGGACCAGCAGTCGCACGCCCATGCCCCGCACCAGGCGTCGATACAAGACGAGAAGTGCCACCAGCCAACTTCCGCTGAGGACCACGGCGAAGAGGACCCAGAGGGTCAGAAAGGGACGGGACCGGGTTACCCCCAGCGGCGCAGTCAGTTCGGCGAGGACCCGCTCGCTCCCCAGAGGGGTTATCGTAATGTGGCTCTGATAGGTTCCGGCAGGCGTGTCGTGCCCGATGTGAATCGGCAGGACGCAGGTGGCGCGGTCTTTCGCTGGGACCTCGACGAACGCGGCGGTCTGGTTGGGGCCAGCGCCGGGATACCATCTCGGAGGTTGAAACCAGGGCGCGGGCTCGCCCGTTTTGGGGGCGAGTGTCTGGGCGTTCACCAGAAGGCTCACGGGCTGGCCCGAGCGATTCACCAAGTCAACGGACTGGAAGGCGTAGGGCTTGAGGAAATCGATGGCCAGGGGACGCACGCCGAACCACACGGCCAGACGGTCCCATACCGGGTTGGGCAGGGACAACCGGTTCGGGGGGCTTCCCGGGCGGGACCGGCCTTGGGGATCGACGGGCATTCGCCATCCCGCCACCACGATCTCGTCCTCCGTCAGGGCG
>JABMPG010000212.1 GCA_013203855.1 bacterium | reverse complement strand
TGTTCATGTAGCGCATGTTGTGGCCGACGAAAATCTTGCGTCCCGTGCGCTTCGAGGTCTCCAGCATGTGATCGCAACCCTCAATCGTGATCGCCATGGGCTTCTCACAGAAAACGTCCTTGCCCGCTTCCATGGCCGCGCAGGCGTACTCCTCGTGCGTGAAGTCGGGCGAGCAAATGGCCACCGCGTCCACGTCATCGCGCTCGAGAAGGAGGCGGTAATCCATGGTCACGAAGGGGTCTTTCCCGTTCTCGTCCGAAAACTTCTTCAGGAAATCCTCCCGCATGTCCGCGCCCGCCGTGACGACGCACCGTCCGCCGTCGGGCTGGTGCCAGTTGCGCCAGACGCCGCCTCTGCCCGCTACGCCAATCATGCCGACCCGCAGTTTCTCTTTCATGGCACACTCTCTTTCATTTCCATGATCTCTTCCGCGCGCACGCAGGCGGCGGTGTGTTCCTCTTCTATCTCACGCAAGACCGGCGGACCTCCCACGTCGCACCGGCCCTTTTCGAAGTAGGGACAGCGCGGGTGGAAGGGACAGCCCGGCGGGATGTCGGTCAGGGAGGGGACGCTGCCCTCGATGGAAGGCAGTTTCTCCTTGTGCAAGCTGAGACTGGGCAACGAGGCCAGGAGCCCCATCGTGTAGGGATGACGCGCCTTCTTCATCACATCCCGCACGCCGGCCTGTTCGACGATACGGCCCAGGTACATGACCGACACCTCGTCGGCCATCTGCGCCACGACACCCAAGTCGTGGGTGATGAGCAGGGTCGACGTGCCCAGGTCGCGCTGGAGATCCTTCATCAGGTTGAGAATCTGGGCCTGGATGGTGACGTCAAGGGCGGTGGTCGGCTCGTCGGCGATGAGGATTTCGGGATTGCAGACCAGGGCCATGGCGATAACAACGCGCTGCCGCATGCCACCGCTCATCTCGAAAGGATACTGATGGATGCGCTTTTCGGCTCCGGGAATGCCAACCTTGGTCAGCATCTCGACGGCGCGACGTTCGGCCTCCTCCTCGGTCACGTCCTGATGAAGGAGGATCGCCTCGCCGATCTGGTTGCCCACGGTATGGACCGGGCTCAGGGCGGTCATGGGCTCCTGAAAAATCATGCTGATCTTGCCGCCCCGCAGGTCGAAGAGCAGGTCGGATTTCTCGTCGAGGGTGGTGATGTCAAGGGGCTCGTCGTTCTTCGGATACAGCATGATCCGTCCGCCGACGATTTTGCCCGGCGCCTGAATCAGGCGGAGGACCGAATAGGCGGTCACGCTCTTGCCACAGCCGCTCTCGCCGACCAGAGCCTGAATGCGGCCCCGCGCCATCGAGAAGTTGACGCCGTCCACCGCCCGCGTCTCGCCTTCCTCGGTGAAGAAGGAGACGCGCAGATCCTGAATCTCGAGGACGTTGTCGCGGGGTTCCGGCATTTTGTGGCCTTTCGCTCCTATCGCGCGGAGTAGGGGTCGGCGGCATCCCGCAGGCCGTCGCCCAGAAAGTTGAAGCACAGCACGGTCAGCACGATGAACGTGACCGGCAGCAGCAGCCAGGGATAGTTCGCCACCACCTGCATGTTGATGCAGTCCTGCAGCATGACACCCCAACTCACGACGGGAGGCCGCAGGCCCAGCCCGAGAAAACTCAGGGCCGTCTCGCCCAGGATCATCACCGGCACGCGCAGGGTCAGCGTCACGATGATATGGCTGGTAAACCCGGGCAGAAGATGACGGAAGATGATCCGCGCATGGCTCGCGCCGAGAAGTCGGGCCGCTACGGCGTAATCCTCCTCGCGCAGGGAGAGGAGCTTCCCGCGCACCACCCGGGCCAAGGGCGCCCAGCCCAGGAGACTCAGGACCAACGTAATGGCAAAGTATGTCTTCAGCGCTGACCAGTCCGGCGGCAGAGCCGCGCCCAGGGCCAGCCAGAGAGGCAGGCGGGGAAAGGCGTTGATGATCTCGATGAAGCGCTGGATCAGGTTGTCCGTCGCGCCGCCCACATAGCCCGAGATGCCGCCGATAGTGATCCCGAGAATGAAGGTGACCACGATGGCCATGATGCCGATGGACAGGGAGATACGCGCTCCCGCGATGATCCGGCTCAGCACGTCGCGGCCGTATTTGTCCGCGCCCAGGAGATAGAATGTCGGCGTGGATTCCACGTCTCCCTCGATCGCGTCGGAGATGGTCCGGGCCTGATAGGCCTCGCGGTCCACCCCGACGAAATGCCGGTTCATCGGGATCAATCCCCACATCTTGTAGGGCTCGCCCTTCACGAAGAACGACAGCGGCACCACGTCGTCGCGGTCCTCGACGTGTTCCTTGCGGAAAGTGATCGGGTCAACGCGGCGCTGCATGTTGTAGACGTGCAGCCCGCGCTGAAAACTGAGACGTGGAATCTGGGGCGGGCTGTAGGCGTGCCCCAGATCCTTCCACTGGGCCGTATAGGGCGCGAAGAATTCCGCGAAGACGGCGAGAGTATAGAGCACGGCGAGAAAGAAAAGGCTGGCAACGGCAAGCTTGTGCCGACTGAATCGCAGGCGAATCAGCTGCCACTGGGAAAGGGCGCCCAGGGAAGTCTTCTTCTCGTCGGGCCGCAGGCCTTCTGTCGTGGGAGGGGTGGCGGGGCGTTCCGGATCCATCAGCGGATCCCTCCCTTGAACCGGATTCTCGGATCGAGCCAGAGGAGCAGCAGGTCGCTGACTAGGGTTCCCACAACGCTCAACATGCTGAGAACCATGAGCATTGATCCGGCGAGATACATATCCTCACTGAACAGGGCTGAGAGCATCAGGGGCCCCACCGTGGGCAAACTGAGAACGATGGCCACAATAGCCCCGCCCGAGACGAGTTGAGGGAAGATGGCGCCGATACCCGAGATGAAGGGGTTCAGCGCCATGCGGACCGGATACTTGAACAAGAGCCGGAGAGGCCGCATGCCCTTGGCCCGGGCCGTGACCACGTAAGGCTTGCACAGCTCGTCGAGCAGGTTCGCGCGCATAACACGGATCATGGCTGCCGTGCCGACCACGCCCAGAACGACGATGGGCATCCAGATATGCTGGAGCAGGTCGAAGACTTTGCCCCAGCTCCAGTTAGGCTGCGCGCCGTACTCAGGCGAAAAAAGGCCCGAAACGGAGATGCCCGCGTACTTCTCTGCGAAAAAGATCAGCAGAATCGCGAGGAGAAAGTCAGGCACACACATGCCGATGAAACCGATGAATGTCAATACGTAATCGCCGATGGAATACTGCTTCACCGCCGAATAGATGCCGATCGGGATGGCCACCGACCACGTGAATAGAATCGTGCCGAGAGAGATCAGAAAGGTGAGCAGGACGCGGTCGCCAACGAGGGAATTGACCGACCGCAGGCTCTCCATGGAGCGCCCCATATTCCCTTGCAGAAGGCCCGCATCCTTCTCGTCGAATGTCCTAAACCAGCCCAGACCCAGCCAACGGGCATAGCGAAAGACCAGCGGCTCTTCGAGGAAGAACATCTTCTTGAGATCCTCGATCTGCTGCACGTCCGCCTCGTCCCCCGATTCCTGGAGCTGCATGATTCGGGTCTGGACATAGTCGCCCGGCGGCAACTGGATCACGGTGAAAGCGATAACCGAGATAACCAGCAGCGTCGGGATCATGATGAGCATACGCCGGCCGATATAGGGATGCCGAACCGCCACCAGCAGGAGCAGAAGCACGACAAGCGTCAGAAAACCATAACGCACCAGGGACCCGAGCCAGCGCCCCGAGGGCTGACCGGTCTGCGCCAGACCCACTGTGTCGGAGGGAAGCGTGGGATGGATGATCTCGTGCTTCATCTGTTCCGTCGCGCCCGGCAGATCCACCGGATCATCGAAGTAGAACGTCTCGATCCCGGCGTTGCCGGGAGACTGAAAATTCCAGCAGTAGACCGACATGTCCGGCACGTTGCGAAAACCGTCCTGGACTGCCATCAGAACAGGCGGAGGCGTGCAGATATTGAGGGTCCAGAGATTGTCCGCGGCGATCAGCAGGGCCTCGCGGAAAACCTCGCGCTGCTTCTCGACATCCGAGTACTGGCACGCGTCGTCATAGACCTCCATCGCCCGGCGTACGGGATGCCCGACGGGCGGCTCGATCCCCTCCGGCTTGTCTGGGGAAATCAGACCGTACAGGCCGCCGCGCTCGTACCAGCGAGCGTAACTCACGGCGTAATAGGCTCCTCCAGACACCGGCACGATCGCTCTCGGGTCGAGAAGAGGCGTGTATTCACCGCTTCCGATCCAGACGTTGAAATCGGCCTTCCGGGCAAACAGTTCGGCGCTGAAGAGCCCCCGGGATCGCTCCCGCGCCACCAGCCGGATACCCACCTTCCCCCAGTCATCGACGACGAACTGGCCCGGTCCGAGTCCGGTGAAACTGAAGTTCATATAGAACGTCATCCGGGAGCCGTCGGGATAGGTGCGATAGCCTTCGAAATCGCGCCGAGTCAGGCCAATCTCGTCCAGGAGACGATTCGCCTCGTCCGGATCGTATTGGGTGAAAGCATTGTAGAGTTCCGGCTCGTAGAAATAGGACGCCGGCCCCGGCGCACACTGGGCGGGGACGGCTTGGCCGTTGTACTCGGCCTCGATGATCTCCTCGCGATTGAGGGCGACGGACAGAGCCTTCCGGAAGCGCTTGTCGTTGAGCAGATTGTGCTTGAACTTCGACGCCGGATCGTCCGGATCGACCCGGCGGTTCAGGTTCGGATGAATGACGTAATAGCTGCGGTCGCCCGAGTACCAATGATAGATGTCGTAGCCGTACTTCTCGCGCTGACTCATCAGGTGGGTGTACGAGTCGTAATCGATGTGGCGCGCCTGCATCGTAACCTGCCCTGCGGCCACGCTGATCGCCAGAAATTCGGGGCTCTTCACGTCCATATGGACCTGGTCCACATAGGGTAGCTGATTGCCCACGGAATCGACCACGAAGTAATAAGGATTGCGGACGAACGACTGGGGCGGGTTCGATTTATAGGTGCGGTAGATCCACGGCCAGAGGCGGGGATGCTCCGGATTGAAAAAATCCTTCACGTCGCGATAAACGGCCGGTTTGCTGGCGAAATTGCGCGCCCGCATCCGCGCTTCGATGCGCTCCTGGTCGCCCCGATCGGGTTGATACTGCTCCAGATAGTGCTTGGGAGAGCCGCACACCTGTGAGCCCTGAACGGTCGCCATCAGATACAGGAAAATCCCGTTGGGCTCGGGGAAACTGAACCGCACGGTATACTCGTCGATCTTCTCCACCCGGCCCGGCTTGCCCCGCACCTTCATATAGGACGGAACGACACCCCCCACCGTCTCGTTCAGAATCTCGCCTTCCCACCAGTAGAGAATATCGTCGGCGGTGAAGGGATAGCCATCCGACCACTTCATCCCCTTGCGGAGACGAAAGGTGAATTCGCGGTTGTCCGGCGACACCTCGTAGCCTTTCGCCACATGCGGAACGATCGGATAACCCTCGGGCGACCACCGCAGCAAAGCCGAATAGGCCATGCGGTGCGACATGACGCTGATCTCGCTCGTGGCGCTGGCCAGACGAAACCATGTGCCGCCATGCTTACCGATGCCTTCCACGCCTTCCAGAACGCACGGCTCGGAGCCGACCCGCTCCGCCACAGGCGGCAGATCGCCCTTCTCCACAAGGTCTGCGAGAATGGGCGATTCGCTCTTCGGCCACCAGGCGCCGCTCTCCCCTTGCGAGTAATCCACTTCCCGGTAGAGGACCGGCGGGTTTTCCCGGTCAATCAACATGCGACGAACGGCCTTGGCCGCGTTGATCTCTTCGGGCGGATAGGAGACGATCTCGCGATCCCGCGCCGGACGCATGACCCACGATGCGCCCACCAGAAGCAGGCAGAAAGCCACCGCCGCCGCCAGATAGAGGAGGGCATATTTCCAAAAGGGGGTTTTTCTCATAGAATCTCTGCGGTCACGATAGAGGAGTGGTTCTCCAAGCCCCCGCGAACACACCTGTCCCTTATACTAGAAGAAAGACTGAAGCACGAACCATTTTCTGCCGATTGTCGTAGCCTGCCAAAAGGGCTGACGAGATGCTTGACAGATCGGAAGCGTCCGGCTATATAGGCTTGAGGCTTGATGCGGCAAACCGACGGGTAATTTACCTTCTAGCCATACTGTGAACAACCAACGGGAAATGGCGGCGGATTTCTCGCATCAACCGCGAATAGTTGTTTCACAACCGTCTCCGCGGGAGGACGTTATAGCGTCGGGCGTTGGTGGAATCTCTGTCTTCCCTCTTTCCTTCCTACCCACATATACATAATGCCCGCTTTGGAAGCGGTGGGTAGACTGACAAAGGCTTGGGGAAGTGTTTGCCAACCCTATTGACAGAGGCAGAAGAGAACGAGTTGAGGCAACGTCACACGAAGGCGTCCGACTATGCCAGCATCCGCCGTTGAGACAGGAAAAGAACGAAGATATTTCGGGTACTTCGGAAACCTCCGTTCCTTTTCTATGCTGCGTCATGCCTGGCGCTCACTGGGTTCGTGGCAGACCCTTGTGCTGTGTCTGGGGTTGTTTCTGTTGCTCGTGCTCCTCTTGAAGCAGTATTTCTGGCTTCCGCCGTACTGGGACAGCGTCGTGAACTTTTACGGCGCCTATGACATCGCCGAACACCTCCTCTTTCCTTTTCAAAAAACGGGGGATACGGGACACCCGACGTTTCTCGTGACAGTGGCTGCTGTTGTGTTCCGGTTTGGGGTTTCCATGAATACGGCCCTGCATCTGGAGAACTACTTTTTCTGCGCACTGTTCCTCGCCTCGACGTGGCGCCTAGGAAAATCAATTGGTGGTGAAATTGTCGGGTGGTCGGGAGCATTGGCCATTGCCCTGACGCCGGTAGTGGTATCCCAGACACTGCAGGCGAACCTGGATCTGGGCATGGCCGCCTTTGGCGCCTTGGCGATGGCTTTCTTGGCAACGGGAAATGGCTTGGGCGCCGGTATCTCAGCGGGAATGATGGCTCTCTGCAAACTCAACGGTGTCTTCGGGCTGGTTCCCATCGGACTGATGTCTGCGTATCTGATCTGGCTCGTGCCCCTATGGCGCACGAGGAGAGGGCTCCTGAAACTGGCATTGGCAAATGGCCTCCCGGTTGCCATGGTGATTCTCTATTTTCTCGCAAAGTACCTGGCCGTCGGACGCCTGGCCGATTCTGGCGAATTCGCGGGAGGAAAACAGGTCCAGTTCGTCGGCTCGCTGACCGAGTATCTCAGCCGTTTGTGGTACACTTGGCGAATCGGCGTGTTTTGGGTAGGCCTCTTACCTCATGTGATCCTTCTGATCATTGCATCCATCACATATCTGTGGTTGACGAAACGCTCCGGGTTCACCGGGCGAGGGGAACGGAGTGACGGCGAAGGGTACTTTCTAAGCCCTGGCCAGATCGTAGCGTTGCTCCTGACGATGACTGTCTTCCAGATGTTGGCGCAATCGGTCCGGGCCTGGCCAACACTGGCCCGCTACTTCATTATCGGATATCCCGGCCTTTTTCTTCCGACCTTTTTCTTTCTCTACCGAATGCCTCTGACTGGACGCCGGATTCTGTTTGGCTTGTGTTGTTTTGTTTTGTTTTTGTGGCCGTTGAAATGCTTTTCTGGTTTCCCTCAGTCTATGTCTCCCTGCCCGACCGGCTTTGCACGGTCCTCGGAATTCGAAAAGACAACTATCACGAGAACGATCTGGGTCTAATAGGCGTACTTCAAGATATTCGTAAGGCGGCCCGTTGGCTTGAGGACAATGACATCCCGCTCGAAGATATCGCGACTGATTGGCCTTACTACCACTACATAGAAGACACTCGAATGGGATTAGGGAGGAAGGCGAATGACACGAGACGGATACGTGTCGGGACCGACAATCTTCGGTCCAAGGCGGTTTTTCTCGTCGCCTTTACGCCTTATGTCAGACCGGTTCAGATTTTCGAGCAGCCTGGCTGGGTCCGGAGATGGAGCAGAAAACGAAATTACGGCACGTTCATGATCTTCACCGCACCAGGCTATCGGGAGGCAGATCTCCCGATTGACTGACGCAGCGGACATATTTGGACTCTCCGGTTGGGGCTGAGGAAACCTGTCTGTGTTAAGTCAGGGGCCACCATACTTATCTCTTGGCGCGGGGGTGGCCGTCTGTGCAAGGGCGTTTTACTATGGCTCGTCTCGCACGCGTGATCGCTCCCGGTTTTCCCCATCATGTTACCCAGCGTGGCAACCGGCGGCAACTGACTTTTTCAGGACGACGATTGCGGGGCGTATGTGGACCTTTTGCGGGAGCAGTGCCGGCCTATCGCGTGGGCGTATGGGGTGGTGTCTGATGCCGAACCATGTCGTCCATCTGATCGTGGCGCCGCGTGACGAGGACGGGCCGCAGCTGGCCATCGGCAAGACCCATTTGCGTTACACGCGGCGGGTAAACCTTCGCGAGGTATGGCGCGGGAGATCGGGTCGTGGCGCAAGTTTCTCGCGCTCGGCGCGGCCGACGAAAACCTGGGAATCATGCGTCGGCACGAGCGCACGGGGCGCCCCCTGGGCTCGCAAACCTTCGTCGAAAACATGGAGAAGATGCTCGGCCGAGATCTGACCAGAAGAAAGCCCGGCCCCAAGCCTAGGGCGCCACAGAGATAGATATGGTGTCCCAAAACTGTTCGGGATGGTTCCTGCCTCTGGGTCCGGGCGGCGCTTCGGCGTGTTGGTAGCAGAACACAAATGATTCACTAACACAATCCTAAATAGACTCCGCGCCTATGCTGCGGCCATTTTGGCGCCGTGAACGAGAAGACGCCACGCTCCCGAGGCCGCAAGCGTAAGCCGAGAATATATGCCCGCGATGTGCAGGGCTGCGGATTTCTCAGGCGGATCGTGAATCTGCTGGCGCCGCTGCATGACCGCTGCCCAGACCCCAAGCGCAAACTGCACGATGACGAGTTC
>JABMPG010000021.1 GCA_013203855.1 bacterium | reverse complement strand
GTCCGAGGCACTCTCGGCGGCATCTCCAGGTTCAGCGCGGCCCAACCATCCTGATATGACATATTTGCCTTCCTCCAGGCTCAACGATTCTTCCCCGTTCAATCCGACCGAACCATACCATCTGAAACCAGCATCGGCAACCCGGTTTCCGAGCAAACTGAACCGGAATCGGGGTCTACTCCCCGGGCGTTCCTTGTCGTCCGGCTTGGACCCGAACTTGCGTTTGGCGGAACTCTTGTGTAGTCTTCCGGGAGACAGGAGCACTCTCGTGCGCCACAAGATTTTCATCTTCGTTCTTCTCGGAGTGCTATTCATGAATCCTTTCGCTTACGCAGATGACGGACCCGACTATTGGCAAGACATCGACTTTCACGCCCCGCTCGATATTGAAATTCTGAAAACCGAGTCGGCGGACGGCGTGCAACTCGATTTTCTCCGCTACACGTCCCATGAAGCCGAAGGCAAACCGGTCCGGGTCTACGCTATCTACGGACGGCCCGAAAACCAGCCGCGGGAGAAGAAACTTCCCGGTCTGCTGCATATCCACGGCGGCGGCCAGACCGCCTATCCCAACGCCGTCCTCTTTTACGCGAAACGAGGCTACGCCGCCCTTACCTTCGACTGGACCGGCCCAACGGATGAACGTGGGCCGGAGATCACCACCGTTCTCACGCCGTCGGCGCGTGACTCACTGGGTCCCGACTTCGCGAGTTCTCGAATCTGGAACACCGTCGCCATGGCCCGCCGAGGTCTCACCCTAATCGAGAGCCGTCCTGAAGTCGACCCCGGCCGGCTGGGCGTCACCGGCATCTCCTGGGGCGGGTTCACCACTTGGCTGGTCAACGGCACGGATCGCCGACTCAAGGTGGCCGTGCCCATCTACGGCATCGGGACGATTGGGAAAACCGAAATCGACGATTCGACGAAAAGTCTTCTTCAACCCCTCGCTTTCGCACCGTATCAATCAGGCCCTGTCTGTTTCCTTAACGGCTCCAACGATTTCTTCGGACACATGGGGATGGCCGAGGACGTGTGGCCTCTCCTGAAAGACGACTCCCGCCGCTCCGTGACACCGAATGAAAACCATGGGACCTCCCTCGCAACACGCGAAGCGGGAATTCGCTGGTTGGACCATTACCTGATGGACGGTCCCGATCTTCCCTCTGCGCCAAGTCTGAGAATCCGGGACAACGGAGACCAACCCACCGCTACGGTCACGGCCCCAGGCGCCTCAAGATGTCGCCTCTTCTACGCTTTCGGAGACCGACCTTCCCCATTTCTCTATTGGAACGGCGAAGAGATGAAGCAAACCGGCGCCGCATTTGAGCGGGCCGTTCCGAACCTCGATCCGGGGCAAACCGTGCGGGTCTATGCTTTCGCGGTCTATCCCGATGGCTTGGCCCTCTCCACACCGATGGCGGAGCTCAAGCCGTCGGACTTCGGCGCGAATGCCCATCGAATCCCCCGCACCGATTCCCTTTTCGACCCTGCGCAGGACGCTGCCGAGGCTTGGTACCGTAGCTGGCTCGACGGGGAAAACCGTTTCGAAGGCTTTGACCCGCGCCACGAGATCGGTGCCAGCGTGATCGACGGTCGGCCCTGTCTGCAGCTCTACCAGCCAGTGGAAACAGGAGCCGCCTTTCAGATACTCCTGAGGGCTCCCCGGTGCCCTCGCCGACAGGCAGTTGGCACGGATCTGCTCTCGGTCGAGATCAATGTCGCCGAAGTCTCATCTGTTCAGATTGGGGTCTACCAACAGGACCAGGAGAACATTCACACCACGTCGCCAGCCACCTTCACTCCCGGCATCTCCGAGCGCGCGGGATGGACCACTATTCTGGCCCGCCCGTCGGACTTTCACACCAAGGATGGCGCCAGCCCGGCCACGTTTGACGAGATTCTGGAAATCGGGCTGGCTCTGCGGTTCCCTGCAAAGGCTGTCCCCGAAATCGGGAATATTCGGTGGGGACATTAGAGCGGAGGTCGAGTAGAGCATTCGAGGAGAAACGGTTTTCTTGCGTGAATCTGGAATTGGCTCGGACAGCCGGTCTTGCCTCCCCATGCCTTTCAAGCCCAAGCAAAAAATAATTCGAAATATTCAGTTGACTTTTGCGTCCCGAGAGAGGAAACTATCATTTATACGCGGTGCAGTCTAATACCTCGGGACGCGCCATCCGAAGCGGAAAACGAGGAATAAGTGAAAGGGATCCCGTCAGGGGATCTAACAGGAGGATATCCTTGAGTACAGGTACAGTCAAGTGGTTCAACGAGCAGAAGGGGTATGGCTTCATCGCCCCGGATGATGGTGGCGACGATCTTTTCGTCCATCACTCCAACATCAATCAAGAAGGTTTTCGGACCCTACGTGAAGGTCAGAAAGTCGAATTTGAATCGCGGCAGGGACGCAAAGGCCCCGAGGCCACCAACGTCCACCCGCTCTAAGAGTTTTTCGGTTTCTAAAAGAACAGAAAGCTCCATCCAAAACCCCACCTTCGGGTGGGGTTTTTTCTATGTCCTATGTCCCTTGCCCCAGCCTCCGCTGCACTCCCTCCCCCATCGAAAACATCCCACATTTCGGCCAAAACTAGTTGACTTTGCCTGTTCCAGCCGTCATCTTGTGAAGCGTGTGATGCGTTTACACCTGCAGAATATGGCCAGGCAAAACCGTTCTTACTCTGAAAGACCTCGCTCCCATGGATGCCTCCTGCAGGATGGTTCGACCGGGAACGAAAACGAAGATCTTTTCGTTCTTGCTTCCCGCAAGACTCCTGTCCCATCTCCTCTGCGCGGCCCTGCTGCTCGGCCTCTCCGGCTGTCGTAGGCCACCGGCCGTACCTCCGCCCTCCCTTCAGCAGGTCGTAGTGCTTGATTTTCGCACCCCGGAATCCTTCGCCGAGCCAGCCACGTACCAGAGAGGCTGGTGGTTCGGGGCACGGACTATCCGCGAAAACAAACGAGCCGGAAGCATGATGGCTGACGTCCTCGCCGTCGCTCTCACCGAATTGTCCTATCTCAAGGTTTACCCCCGCGCCGAACTCCAGGCGCTCATCAGCGAACAGCACATGTCCTCTGTCTCCCGCCTTTGGGGACCCCGAGATCCCGATCTTAGCAAGATCATCCTCGAAGTGCCGCCCTTGGACATTGGTCGTGACGTGCAAGCCGACCAGGTTCTAACCGGCGAGATTCTCGAGGCATACGAGTCGAGCCAGAACACCCTTCAGACTTGGAACAGTTTCGTCCGCGTTCGAATCGACCTATGGGACATGGCCGAAGGCAAGGTCGTCTGGACACGCAGCTACACCTGCAAGAGGCGCTATTACTCCGTCTACAAAACCATGGAAAAAATGTCCGGGAAGATCGCCAACGACCTGGAGGAGAAATGGTACAGAAGACCGGCCAGTGAACGCCAAGCGCAACAGAAACCCCTGGACTGACTTCAAAGCCGTCCAAGTCCTCCCCGAGGGCAACCGGTTCACATTCTGTGTCGCCCTCCTGTTCGGGTGCTGCTTTTCGGCCGGCGTCGGGGCATTCCTGGGGTTCTACATCTATGTGAGAACCGCTGATTCCTCTTATTCTGCATGGGATGAAAAGTATCTATCCACTCTTCTCGGAGGCGGGGGCATTATCGGCTTTCTCGTCCCGCTCTTCTGGCTCATGAAGGCTCCCCGACGCCGCAAGCACCGTGATTTTTCATCCCGACCGGGAGGCCCCGATGGCCCCCGATAAGACCGAAAACCCTTGGGAAGAATTTGAACCGATTCGCCACGATCCCGGGATAAACTC
>JABMPG010000211.1 GCA_013203855.1 bacterium | reverse complement strand
CTCCTGCCTATGCAACCGCGCCTCCGCCGCACCCAGCGCCCTATCCGTCCCCGAAGCAGAAAATCCCGCCGCTGTCTTCAGCAAGAGCGAATCCCTCACCTCCGGCCCCGCCAAACACAGATCAACCGCCAGCCTCTCCTCCCGCTCCGTCCCCCCTGAATTCCCCATCACCTCCAAACCCTTTGACCGCGCCCTTCGTTCCCTTTCGGACAAAACCGCCGCCTCCAACCGCCTCCGGCCAAGATCCTCACTGGCCGCATTCCCCTTCTGTGCCAACCCAAACCACTCCCGCGCGCTCTGCCATCGGCCCCGCCGCATCTCCCACTCTCCCCGATCCGCCGCCTCCCGGATCTTTTCCGCCCGCCAACGTTCACGAAGAGCCTCCACCTCTTCCCCCGCGATTCCCCCTCCCGCCGTCACCCACGGCTCATTCGCATGGAGATTGCACAAAGCCAGAATCTCCCGCTCCCTCACAGACAACCCCGGCCCCGGCGTGAGAAGCGCCGTCATCCGAAAAGCATCGACCAGACCCTGAGGGTTGACCGTCACCACCGAACCCGCCCATTTCCACGCCAGATCCCCCCACCGAACTACCCGATTGTAGGCTCTCTCTTCGCGCAAACGCCGCAAACGCGCGGTCGGATGCTCCGCCAGCGCCACCCGGGCTTGACGCTCGACTGCCCGCGAGCCCCCATCCCGAAGCAGACTTTCCAGAATCCTCAGCCCCTCCGGCCCACCTTCCCTCCAGGACTGACACAGAATTTCCCACTTCGCCGTCCCGCCGTCCCCTCCATTTCTCTCCGGCCCCAGCAAACAAGCCACCATATTCCCCTCCGGGGCGGAGGAAACCCGATGTGGGCCAGCCATCTCCCCGCAGCCAACGCAAGCCAGCGCCACAAACAGAGAGAGAACTCGATGAACGGAAACCATATTTGACTTCCCCCAAACGTCCATATTCTCCCGGCCCTCCGCCCGGAAAGTCAAGTGCTCCCTCATCTCCCCGAGAACACCTCCTCAGGATCAATTCCCTCGTCCCGGTTCCGACATTCTGCATCTGCAAATCTTTCATTTCCCCTTCCCACAAGAAAAAAGAATTTGACTTCCTCACGGTTAGCCTTTACAACGATTGAGGTCCGAAGGTACCGGGGTTTGGCTTGGCAGTCGCACCTTTCATATAGACAGCTCATCTGTGTCGACTCCGAAAAAGCAGGAGCGACCGGCAGACCCGGAGGGGCCGAAAGTCCGCTACGTGCATCGAGGTTGGGGCAACGCACTATCTTTCCTTTATTCCCTAATGTACCCGAATCCATTCCACCACCCAACTACTCACCGAAAAGGTGACCTTAGCTGACCCGGAATGGTCGAGATGCCACGTGAAGGACTCAGGCGCCAATGGCTGGAGCAAAAAGATGTATAGGTCTTGATCTCGGCAGTCATTCCGTCAAACTGGCGGAAATGGCCATCGACCGTGGTGGCATTCGAATCGTGAGAATGCTCTCTGCTCCCGTCACCGTCGGCCCAGACGCCCTCGAAGACGAACGCAACGCCGCCATCGTAGCTGCCGTGCGAGGTCTCATCAAAGAACACAAAATCCCCACCCGGCGCGCTGTTTTCGGCATGCCGGGACACACCGTTTTCTTCCGAAGAATCCGTCTCCCCCGCGCCCCGGGACCCCGCCTGCGACAGATCGTCCACTTCGAAGCCCGCCAACTCATTCCCTTTCCCCTCGAAAAGACCATGGTCGAATTCCAGGTCTTCGACACCGAAGAGGAGCGCGAAGTCGAAGTCCTCTTGGTCGCCATGAAAAAAGAGACCAATCAGGAGTTCATGCGACTCATCCGCCGTATCGGTCTCAGGCCCATCGGTATCACCGCATCCACCCTCGCCCTCTTCAACGGACAGGAAATCCACCGGTTCAACGTCAAGGAATGGGAAGAAAAGTCCCAGTCAAAAGGCCTGCTTGCCTTTGGCAAGGCTGGCCCCAAGAAAGCCAAGAAAAAGAAAGCCAAGAAAGGCGAGGAAGAACCCGAAGAGCCCGTTGAGGAAGAAATCGACGAAGATATCGAAATGATGGCTGGCGGGGGATTCGAGGAAGTCCGGGCCTACGTCAACATCGGAGCCCGAACCACCGAACTCGCCATATGCAAGGGCGGCGGATCCGAAACCATCGGCTTTATCCGCCCCATCCCCCTCGGCGGAAACCACGTTACCGCCGCTATCATGAAAGCCTGCAAAACCGACACTTTCACGCAGGCCGAACAGATCAAACTCCAACAGGCCGCCTGCCTCTCTGGAATCTACGAGATCGAGGCCGACACCGAAAAATTCAACGCCGAAGCTTGCCAGGCCGCCACGAAAGTCTGCGACCGGCTCGTCGCCGAACTCCGCCGATCTCTCGACTACTTCATCTCTCAGCCCGACGGAGTGGCCGTCGACCTCATCGTCCTCAGCGGCGGCGCCGCCGAAATGGCATTCCTCGCCAGCTATATCGAAGAACGACTCGGACTCCCCGTCGAAACGCCTCGAGCCCTCGGAAATGGCCAGATCAAAACACCTTCCCAATACGGAGAGGACTTCGACTACAGCCCCTACCGAATCGCGGTCGGCCTCGCCGCACAAGGGCTCGGAATCAGCCCTGTTCACGTCGACTTCCTCCCCGCCGATATCCGCGCTACACGCGACGTCAGCTCCCAATATGCCGAACTCGCCGCCCTCGCCGGAGTTATCGGAGTCATGATCTTCCTCAGCGCCCAGCTCGGCAGCGGCGCCGAACAGAACTATCGCCGCATCATCGACACGCTTCCCCAACAGGTCGAGCAACGCGAAACCGAGCGCAGAAACCTCGACGAGGCAAATAGACAAAGAGACCGAGTCACCGAAAAGACCCAACTCCTCGCCCAGCAGCTCAGCGCCAAAGACTACTGGCTCGATCTCATGCTTCAGATCCAAAACATCAAGCCCGCTGGAATGCTCCTCACCCAGGTCACCTGTCAGCCTGACCGCGAGAACCCCAAGATCGGCCAGATCACCATTCGAGGAGAGGCCGAACAGCAGGCCGCCATCACCAACTTCGTGCGCTACCTGCCGCAGCAGTCTCCCATGATCACCAACGCCTCGCTCGCCATTCTCGAACAAGGCCGCAGCACTTACTTCAACAAACAGATCTCCCAGTTCCAACTCCTGCTCAGAGTCCGAACCCCCCAGGGACGAGGAAGAGCCGTTCTCACCCGGCTTCCCCGCCCCCCCGAGATCGAGCACCAAGCCGAACCCGAACGT
>JABMPG010000210.1 GCA_013203855.1 bacterium | reverse complement strand
GTAGCAAGCGCAATGTCGCGGGAGTCGGAAACTTCGGCGCTCCGCCAAACCCGCCCCAGACTTCATCGAAATCTTGATCCAGATTCCGCACCGCGCGCTGCAGCGAAGCGCTCGTCATGTCCGCTTCGCCTTCCACCCGGAACGCCGCGTTCGACTTCACCGCCTCGGTCAGCTGCCTGGCCGATTTCAGAACCTGTCCCGGATCTTTCTCCCACAGCTGGGCGATCTCCTGAAGAACCGACTGAAAGGAAGGTGCCCCGAAGCGTCCGACGGGCGGGAAATAAGTGCCCCCATAAAAGGGCTCGAGCTTCGGCGTGAGAAAAACATTCAAAGGCCACCCGCCGCTGCCGGTCAGCATCTGTACGGCCGACATGTAGATGGCATCGAGATCCGGCCGCTCTTCCCGGTCCACCTTGATGCATACAAAATGCGCGTTCAGAATCCGCGCCGTCTCGGGGTCCTCGAAGGATTCGTGCTCCATTACGTGGCACCAGTGACACGCCGAGTAACCGATCGACAGAAAGATCGGCTTGTTTTCCACTCGTGCCCGCTTCAGCGCTTCCTCTCCCCATGGATACCAGTCCACGGGGTTGTCGGCATGCTGAAGCAGATAGGGGCTGGCGGCTTCGGCCAGCCGGTTGAGATGCTTCTCTTCTTTTGCGTCATGAGATTTCATAGCAGGTTCCTTTTCGGCACCGTCGGGGAGACAGGCCGTCAACCCGAGAAGCGCGGCCCAGATTACCCAAGCCTGGAAGGAGATATGGGGCGATTGGGTCTTCATACTTTCGCCTTGGGGGTCCTCCGCCGAAAGAAGCAGGGTGATGCAGTCGCTCGATGAACGGCCGCATCACCCTTTTGTCCCTGGGGCGGGATCTATGTGTAAAGCGGCTCGGGGAAAACCCCTCTGCGCCGCGGATGCGACTTCGTGTAAAGGTCCTACATGCTCCCAGACTCCGAGTTGCCGCCCTTCTCGATCTGGGCGATCAGCTCCTTCAGGTGCTTTACGTAAGCCTCCGCGCCGCCCTGACGATAGCCGGTCTGGGCCAGCTGTTTGCCTTGGGTGTCCAAAATCAGAATGGTCGGGAAGCCGCGCACGCCGTAGCGATCCATCAGGGCCTGATTCTGCTCCTTGATCTCCTGCGTCTGGATTTTGGAGTTCGGGAAGTCGGCCATGAAGGGCACGAAGCGGTCATTCGCGAACTGACGGAAAACCGTCTGAGAGAAAACCTCCGCGTCCAGTCTCTTGCACCAAACGCACCAGTCGCTCCCCGTGAAATCCGCCAAGATGTATTTGTCCCCGCTTCGGGCAGTCTCCTGGGCTTTCGTGAAATCCGTGAGCCAGTTCAACTCGGCCTTCTCGGCCACAGGCGTCGATTTCGCAGTCATTTCAGTCGTTTTCTGCTGCGGATCCGGCTGCCCGGCCTTTTCCTGCATCGCGGGAGTGTCGCCTCGGTTTTCCGCGGTTTGGTTGGGGCAGGCAGTCAGGACCACAGCCAAAGCCATCAGAACGGGCAGCCCGGCGGCCAACCCCCATTTCGTCGTCATTCGCATGTCTGTCTCCTCTCACTCAGTCTGAATTCAGGACGTTTCCACCGAGCGTTTCGATGTCGTCCAGACGCCATGCCATCGGTGCATTTCCTTTTCCCGTTCGGCCTCGGCCCGGATCTTGTATGCGCAATCTCGCAGAACTCCAAACAGGACAACACAGCCGTCATCCCGGCTTTCCGCTTCCCCCTCGTCCGCGAGAATGATCAGGCTCCGGGCGAGCTCCAGAGCCCTCCGGATGTTCTCATTGCACGCTTCATAGGATTGGTGGGCATTGTCCTCAGGCATTGCTGCGTCTCCTTGCCTCTTAACACTTGAAAAGCAGCATATAGTCTGCCAAGACAGAAAAACACGAGTGAATTTATCATCTATCTCTGAAAAGACGGAAGTTAGGAGAACGGGATCGCGTAGACCAGGAAAGGATGCATGTCTCAAATATCGAAAAGAGACAGGTCGGTGAGACACAATGAGGTCTTGAAGTTCGTCCAAAGCACTATCCAGACTTTGATGGGGAGGCCATGGCGAGCGGTTCTGGAAGGACACATTCCTCGGGGGGGGGGCGTCAACCGAGACAGACCTGGTGTGTCAGAGAGACGCGGTCGCGCCAAGGTGAGACAGTTTTCAGTCCACTTCCCGCTGTAGCCAGTCAAGGTAGTCCGCACTGCCCGCTTCGATCGGAGTCGCCAGGATTTCCGGTGTCGTATAGGGGTGAAGGCGCAGGATTTCCTCCTCCAGGCGGTCATAATGCGCCCGCACGGTCTTCAGGGTCAAACGCCACT
>JABMPG010000209.1 GCA_013203855.1 bacterium | reverse complement strand
TTGCTTCCTGACGCTGAGGCTGGCCCAATCGGGCTCGGTCCTTCCCGGTCACGCCCCAAAGCCTGACTCTGCTCTCTTCCGGGCCCTAAATGTCCTTCTCGGGAGCCACTTCACCCCGAAGAAATCAGGCCTGGGAGCATACGTCCTGCCGTGAGCGACTCAAGAAATCCTGACAATCTAGGCGGGTGGGGTTATTAAGGAGCACGGTCGGGCAGGCTCGATCTCAGACCCATCTCTCTTCGGGTCTTGTCGTCGGGTCCAGAGGTCCCGCATGCGAGCTCGATGCTGTCGATGACGGAGTCCGTCGGGTGCACGCCGCCTTGCCGGACTCGCCCACCAAACCCCACCTTGCCAACCAGCGTCGTGATCCCGGAGGGCCTTGGGATCTCCTTCCCGGCATGGTCATGGACGACCAACCGTCAGGCCACGAGCTGCTTCCGGTTCAGAGGCGGCGAGGTCGTTCAAATGGCTCACTTCAACGACTGGGTTCCGCATAACTCAGTTCTGAAAAAACCAGTTCTGAGAATGGAATCAGCAGAGAATACCCAGACAGGAGGAAAAATATGGACAAGTACCCGGTCATTCATCGCGTGCCGGCCAAGTTCATGGAACTGCCGCGCGACCACGTAAACGCCTATATCGTCGAGCTGATGGACTGTGTTGTGGTGATAGACGCCACGCTCGCGCTTTCCAGCGCCCTGGACCTGCGGGCCAGGGCCGAGGCCACGGGGAAGCCGATTGCCGCCGTGCTCTTGACTCACGGGCATCCGGACCACTACACCGGTCTGGTGGCATTCCCTGACGTGCCACGCATCGCCTCTCAGGGGTGCCTTCGGTTCGCCCAGGAGGAAGATGTCATCAAGGCGCCGGTCGCGGCCAGCTTTCTCGGAGACGACTATCCCGAGGAGCGCCTCTTCCCGGATCAGATAGTCCAGGACGGTGACACGCGTGTCTTCGGCGGCCTCACCTTCACCTTCCGCGATCTCGGACCGGCCGAGTCGCCGAGCGATGGCATGTGGATCGTCGAGCAGGGCGGGGTGCGGCACGTGTTCCTCGGCGACGTGCTCGTCAACGGCTGTCACTGCTTCTTCCGCGATGGGTTCGCACGCCAGTGGAACAAGGTTCTGGACCGACTGGATCGCGAGTTCGACGACACGACCCGCTTCTATATCGGTCACGGCGAGGCGCCCGTCGGCAAGGAGGCGATCCCCCTGCAGCGCGGGTACAACGACGCCTTCCTGAACGCGGTGGACGCCCTGCCGGACAAGAGCGTGCCCGTAAGCCAGGAAAGCCAGGACCAAGTCCTTGCTGCTGTGAAGAAGTATCTGCCTGGAGAAGCAACGCTCTTCCTTCTGACGTTCGAACTGGACAAGGCGATCGCCGCCCATTTCCCGAACCGCGGGTTCGGCATGGGGGCCGGCAAGCATTTCTATCTCGAACAACTTGCCATGATCGGCGCGGGCAAGCTCGACGAGCTGGTCACGGCGCACTACACCGATGACTGCGCCATCGTCACTTTCGACGGTATCCACCACGGCCGCGCCGAGATCAAGGAATACCTCATCGACACGCTTCAGAAGCATCAGCAGATCACGGATCTGAAGATGGAATACATCAACGAGTCCGAGGACGTGTTCATTTTCCGGGCCAGCGTTACCAGCGTGGGCCGCGGGACCATCAGCGCCCAGGACGCCTTCTACTTCGAGAACGGCAAGGTCAAACGGCACATCGCACTGACCCTGGTTCCGGACGCGGACTACGAGAAAATCGGCACGGTGTGGAAGGACTGACGCTCTGGAATCGCGACAGGGTCGTGAGTCCAGGCGGCCAGTCGGCGGCGACAAGAAAGGAGGGTGGACTATGGGCGCACAGCTCCGGTTGCGTACGGAACCTGCGGTCGTCACCAACCAGGACGTCAAGGAGATGCTCAGTAGCCGCGGGTTCTACTGCAAGGCTTTGCCGTGGAACGCGGAGTATTCCAACGACGGCGGGTCTTTCCGCGGTGACCTCGTAGACAACGGCGATGAGACCCTGACCGACCGCGCCACGGGCTTGATGTGGCAGCAAGGGCACGCGCCCGACTACACCCCGTTCGACGGCGCGCGACCGTACATCACCCGCTTGAACCGGGAGCGGTTCGCGGGACACTCCGACTGGCGGCTACCGACGATCGAGGAGCTTGCGTCGCTCATGACCAGGGAGCGGTTGAATGACAACCTTCATCTCAGCCCACTGTTCTCCAACCGGATGTGGTTTTGGAGTTGCGACAAGGGCGGGATGGGCACGGGACGCGAATGGACCGGAACGCGTTCCACATGGGCGATCAATCTCAACTACGGATCCTGTTTCTGCCTGGAGGACACCAACGCTCAGGATGTCCGGGCGGTAAGGACCGTCGGCAAGCCTGCGGAGCCCCCGCTGGCAGCGGTCGGGGCCGAGATCCGGCTCCGTTCCGTGCCGGGGGACTTCACCGGTCGGGACGCAGCCGAGCTTGGCGAAGTCGTCAGGAAGCACAATCTGTTCTGCAAGGGATACGACTGGAACCGCGAGTTTTCGAACGACGCGGGAGTCTCGCGAAACGACTTTGTGGACAACGGGGACGAAACGATCCTGGACCGGGCAACGGGGTTGATGTGGCAGCGGGCGCATCGTCCGGTCTACGGCCGATGGCGAGACGCACACGCATATATAGAGCAGGTCAACCGCGAGTGGTTCGCCGGGCATGCCGACTGGCGGTTACCGACGATCGAGGAGTCCTGTTCGCTGTTTACTCCGGTCCGACAGAGCAACGGGCTCTTCATCAACCCGCTCTTCACCGACAGGATGTGGCTTTGGACGGCCGACATCAAGGACGAGAAGCTCGACCTGATCTGGAACGTCAACCTGCTCTACGGCAGCGTGTACTGGATTGACTCGGGAAACGGACAGGATGTACGTGCAGTGAGAACGGCGGTGAAACCATGAATGGAGAAGAAGGAACACGTGCAAGCAAGGATATGCTTGTCGGCTCCTGGTCGGTTCACGATGTCACCGCGGCGTTCAAGGACCATGACGCTACGCGCATCCAGGAGACTCTGAGCGGGTTTGACCGAGGGCAAGGGGAGCTTTCCTCTCTCCTCCCCGGCGATGCGGCAGGCGCCCCGGACATAGGCGTGGAAATCCGGGGGACCGGCGAGATGAAGATGAGCATTCTTCGTTCCCTGCGCCCGGGCCGGCCGGCGAGCATGAGAATCGGCGTGCTGATAGGATGGGATATCGAGGGCGACCGGATGAGAACTCAGGCCGACCCTGAAAGTCTGACTGTCAGGATTGAGCTCGATGTCGAGCAGGGCCTGAGCGGAAAGGGTCTCGACGAGGCCAGGCGCCAGGCAGCCGAGATCGAGTCTTCTGCCCTCCTTGGCATGAAGGGCGACCCGATGTGGAACGAGCCCAACTTCGTCACGATGCTCCACTCCGGCCGGCACACATTCCTGACGAGAGGATCGGCGGGAAACATGATGCTTCATGTGAGAAGAGATGTGTAGAATGGACGAAACGAGGTCTGCCGAGGCAAGCGGATCGTTCCAACCGACGCCTTGACATGGCGGCCGTGGAGCGGGCCCTGGTCCACCCTGACCACGTCCAGGTGGTGGAGTTCATGATGAAGGTTCTGGAGAAGGGGACGGCAGCGACATGGGAAGTCTGACGGATCGTTGAAGGGTTAGGGGCCCCTGTTTCCGACTGGCCCGCCCTTTCCGAAAAGCCCTGGCGGGCATCCTCTCCCCTGAGTTCAGCCCGCCCCGACTCCGCTACGTCTCAGGAGCCTGGCCAACTCGTCTTCGAAGAACAGTCCCAGTGGCATGAGCACGAGAACCAGGCGGTTCTGTATGGGCAGCGTGAAGGAGAGGCCTACTCCCACCAGCAGGACCAGCGTCATAACCAGTTTCCGATGCCGCACTTCCCTCACATGATCCAGGGCTGAATGACCTTTCGTGTTCAGGCGCAGCTGGAGAAGGATCAACAGGTCCGTGAGCAAGGTCAGCCCAACGTAGAACAGATCCACGAGCTCGGCCTGTGTCCAGCCGACCCTCTCCTTGACGGTGGCTTCGATGTCAAAAAGGGTGACGTTCCCGCCGTATTCGAACACGAGGGTGGTGGCTCTGGGCACCAGGCAAACCAGGAGCAGAATCATGCCATTCAGCCAGAGCCCACCTCGGCCGTGTTCCTCCACGAACCCGTTTCCGCGCCGGTGGTGAACCCAGAACTAGAACAGGATCGTGAACGCGAGAACATACTCCGCCAGGATGGCGCCGAACCCGAGGCTGGTGATCTCGACATCCAACGTATGCCGGGATCTCCAAGGCGAGGATGGTCACGGCGATGGCGTAGCCGGCATCGATGAAGGCTCCCACGGACTCTCGGTTCATTCTTCTTGGCCCCCTTGATCGGGAAAGGCCGACCCCTTGGAGGGAATAATCCCCCGCCCACACGGCGCCCCGGAGATCCAGGGAACGGTGCAGAAGACCAAGAGTCTACCATTGGAATGCCCCGGGAGCCAACCGTACTTCACTCGGATCGGCCCAGGGGATATGGATTTTCGGACCTATCGCTCTGTTGCGTATTCGGGTTTTCTTCGGTATTTGGGCTCATGAAATTACTCACGTTCCTGCGGCGGTACCCGACGGAGGCCGATGCGGGGCGTTGGTTCGAGCAGGCACGCTGGCCCGAGGGGCCGGTCTGCCCACGTTGTGGTG
>JABMPG010000208.1 GCA_013203855.1 bacterium | reverse complement strand
TTACGATCTCCTGATGGCGTCGGCTGAGCGGATCCCGATCGGCGCCGAGGGCCTGTATTTCCTGCCCTATATCATGGGCGAGCGCACGCCGATCAACGATCCTCACGCTCGGGGAGCCTTTGTCGGGCTGTCCTTCCGGCATGGCCCCGATCACCTGATCCGGGCGCTGGTGGAGGGAGTGAGCTTCGCTCTGCGTGATAACATGGAAGTCGCCCGTTCTCTGAACGTGAAAGTGGACCAGGTCCGGCTGATCGGCGGCGGAGCCAAGTCGCCTTTCTGGCGGCAGCTCATGGCCGATATTCTCGGCGCCGAGGTTGCGATCCTGAAAACGAACGAAGGCCCCGGCCAGGGCGCGGCCATACTCGCGGGCGTGGGCGCGGGCATCTACGATGACCTCACGGACACGGTGGACGAGCTCGTCCCGTTGGCCGAACTAATCGAGCCGCGCAAAGAAAACCAGAAGCGCTACAATGATCTGTACAGCCTTTTCCACGGCCTGTATCCCGCGCTGAAGAACCACTATCGGGTGGCTCAAGCGTTGATCGAGTAAGGCGGGCGAGCACAGCCGAAGGCGACTGGGTCACAGACTGATAGAGACGAATGCAGAATGAAGACTGCCAGCCATAGACTCCAGACTACAGACTCTTAACTCCGAACAGGAAACATCGATGCGCATTTTGGGGGTAGATCCGGGACTGGCCGCCATGGGATGGGGCCTGATCGAGTATCCCAACGGAACTCCCCACAGTGTGCGCTGGGGACAGGTGCGGACCTCGCCACGGGACGCCATGGCCCAGCGCCTGCGCCAGATCTATCACGGGCTGCGCGACCTGATCCGCGAGACGGAGCCGGATGCCGTGGCGATCGAGCAACTTTTCTTCGCCACGAACGTGAAGACGGCCATCGTCGTGGCCCAGGCCCGCGGCGCGGCGATTCCTGCCACGGCCGAATCGGGCGTCGAAATCTTCGAGTACACCCCTCTCCAGATCAAGAAGGCTGTCACCGGGCGCGGCCGGGCCTCCAAGCCCCAGGTCCAGCACATGGTGGCCGCGCTCCTGGGCCTGCGCGAGATTCCCCGGCCCGACCACGCCGCCGATGCCCTGGCCGCTGCCCTCAGCCATGCCCACACTCTCAAGGTCAGCCGCCTTCTCGAAAAGACCTGACCGATTCACCACAGGGGATCTGGCGTAGCGAAGCCGCATCCAAGCGGGAAGAAAGACTCCCGCGGGCGCAGAAAACTCCCCGCCTTTCCGCAAGCCTTCGACCAGGACGAGATTCCCCGATTGTTCTCGGGGTATTACATGCAGATCAACGATGCAACTATGGCAAACCGCTAAACGATCGTGCCGGCCCCGATCCTGTTGAACGCGGATTTCTTTTCAGGTAGTATTCTGCCAGACGGGGAAATGAGGTAGTCCAACCCGTCTCTTTCGAATCATTCCACTCCAGGCGGGCCCAGCCATGCTCACCAAGCCGATTTCCGTCAAACGGATTCTGGAAAAACGGGGGGGAGAGTGGAAGCTCGAACTCCTGACCAGCGACGCCGGACTGGATAGCACCTTTTCCACATCGGAACTGAATCGTCCCGGCCTGGCGCTGACGGGCTACTATGACGTCTTCTCGGCGGACCGGATTCAGATCCTGGGGCTGACGGAGATTTCTTATCTGCGCTCCCTGAAGTCCAAGGATCGCCTTCGCCGCTTGCAGCGCATCTTTGAGTTCTATATTCCCTGCGTGATCATCACCACGTCGCTCGAAGCGCCTCCCGAGCTGCTTGAGGTAGCACTCGAGAACCGCGTGCCGGTTCTGCGGACTCCCCTTCTGACGTCGAACTTCTCGGGCCATCTCTCCCATTTCCTCGAAAGAGAACTCGCCCCCTCCTGGGCGGTCCACGGCGTCATGGTGGACGTCTTTGGCATGGGCGTTCTGATCCAGGGGCGAAGCGGCGTGGGCAAGAGCGAGTGCGCACTCGAACTCGTCGAGCGCGGACACCGTCTTGTGGCCGACGACATCGTGATCCTGCGCCGGGTGGGCAACGAGCAGCTGATTGGCTCCTGCTCCGAGCGTCTGCGCTATCACATGGAAATCCGAGGCATCGGCATCATCGACATCGAAAGCATGTACGGCATTCGGTCCATCCGCGACGAGGAAGTTGTCTCGCTCCTGATCCGGCTCGAGCGCTGGGACCCGAAGAAAGACTATGCGCGGCTGGGGATCCGGCAGAACTACGAACGGCTCTTCGACTGCCAGATTCCGCAGTACGTGCTGCCCGTTGAGCCGGGACGCAACATCAGCATTCTCGTGGAGGTGGCCGCGCTGATGCAGCGTTTGCACCGTGCGGGAGTCAATCCGGCGGCCAACCTCAACGAACAGATCATGGCCACGATGCGAGCCCAGAGGGAGGCCCGAGGGGCCCTGGAGGTCTCCGCCGTCGAAACCGCCCGCGCTATTCAGACTCTCCAGACGACCCCGGGCGAGTAAGTCCCGACTCATCTATTCTTTCTTCCGCTTCTTCTGTTTTTCCCAGATCCGATCCTGGCGCCGGTTCCATTTTCTGAAATCCGTGAATGGCGAGGGGCGTTTCCAATCCTTGGGGTCTTCCCCAAAGGCCTCCAGACATTCTTCCCACGAGAACTCCGGCTCCTGTACGCGGCGGGCCCCGTAGACCTCGTGGATGAGCGGAAGACTCTCGTGGGCGAAGGCTTCGGAAAGGGCGGCGATGAGAGAGGCGTTCAAGCGCGGATCCTGAAACTGGTACTGGCGGAGCTGGTCGGTCAAGGCCGCGATGCATGTCTCACGGCATTCGGGAGAGTACCCGGCGATACTCTCGAGTCCCCGTATCGCCACACCGCGCAGAGACAGAGAGCGCGTCGGGTTGCCGAGTGCCTTGATGAGAGGCTCCACCGCAGGCGGCCCGATCATACGGAAGATCTCGGGCAGATCCTCGTCCAGATCGTAGTCCCCTTCCTCCAGTTGCGGTTCGGCATACCGAAGCAAGGGCTCGACCGCACGGGCCACGCGGAACTGGCCGAGGGCCCGGCTGGCATGAAGGGGCGCCCAGAAAGCCTCGCTTTCCGGTTCACCCGTCCGAAGGTCCGTCCGAGTAGCAAGTTCGATCAGGTCGTCGGCAAGGTCGGGTCCGAGGCCCATCTCGGCATAGTCCAGCCACTCCACGGGCCGATCGAAGGGCCCGCCCCGGTGGGTGAAGGCAAGGGTCTTCTCATTCGGGCCGACCGGTCTGCCGAGGGAGAGGAGGGAGTCCAGGGGCGAGGGCATCAGAAACCGGTTCGGAGTTCGAAGTACAGATCTCGAACTTCCGAGTTGATAGTTTGCAGATAGCAGTCTGTGGTCAACAGTCCGGGCGAGAACCTGTGACTCGCACCCGGATCAGGCTTCCTTTTTCATTAGGGCCAGGATCTTGTCCGCCGTGAATCCGAAGTGGTCGGCGACGGTCTTGCCGGGGGCGCTGGCGCCGAAGCTGTGCATGGCGACGGTGTGGCCGTCCCGGCCGATGTACTTGTGCCAGCCCTGTTCGGCCGCCGCTTCGATTGACCAGTACTGTTTGACTTTGCCGCCGAGAACCGAATCTTGATAGGCCTTGTCTTGCTCGTCGAAGATCTCCCAGGAGGGGAAGCTGACGACGCGGACCGATTTGCCGTCCTCGGTGAGTTTATCGGCCACTTCCAGGGCGAGGCTGACTTCCGAGCCTGTAGCCAGCAGGCAGTAGTCGATCTGATCCGGGTTCGATCCCTTGCGCAGGATATAAGCCCCGCGTCCGACCCCTTCGTCGGTGGGGACGTTCGTCTCGGGCAGGTCGGGCAGGCCCTGGCGGGAGAGGGCCAGGAGGGCCGGGCCGTCGGCCTTGCGCAGAATCCAGCTCCACGCCGCCTTGACCTCGTTCGTGTCGGCCGGCCGGAATACCGTCAGGTTCGGGATAACGCGCAGGGAGGGGATATGCTCGACGGGCTGGTGGGTCGGGCCGTCTTCGCCCAGGAGAATGCTGTCGTGGGTGAACTGGTAGACGACGCGAAGTCCCATCAGACAAGCGAGACGGATGGAATTGCGCATGTAGTCCGAGAAAGTGAGGAACGTGCCGCAGAAGGGAAGCGTCATGCCTTGCAGGGCCAGGCCGGATGTCATGGCGCCCATGCAATGCTCGCGCACCCCGAATTTGATGTTTCGCTGAGAGTAATCGTTGGCTGAGCAGATTCCGCTGCCCTTCATCATCGTCGAGTCTGAAACGGACAGGTCGGCCGAGCCGCCGAGGAGGAAAGGCACGAGGTCGTGCAGTTTCTGCAGGACGCCCTGCGAAGCCTTGCGTCCGGCCAGTTTGGGCTTCATCTCGATGCCGCGGATCTGTTCGTCGATGTCCTCGGGAAGTGTCTGGTTCTCGAACCGGACCCACATCTCGGCTTTTTCGGGGTTCGCCTGGGCCCATTTGTCGAATCGATCCTGCCATTCGGTTTCGTACTTTTCGAAGTCGGGCTGGCGATTCTTGAAAAATTCCTTCACGTCCTCGGGTACCCAGAACTTCTTGTCGGGGATGCCGAGGTTCTGTTTGGCGAGTTTGCTCTCCTCTTCTCCGAGGGGCGAGCCGTGGGCGTCGGAAGTCCCCTGTTTGTGGGGGGAGCCCTTGCCGATAGTAGTTTTGGCGACGATCAAACTGGGCTGGCCCTTGCGCTCTCTCGCGGCATGCACGGCTTTCTCGATCTCTTCGAGGTTGTGTCCGTCGATCTGCTCGACAGCCCACCCCAAGGCGCGGAAGCGGGCGGAGGTGTCCTCGGTGAAGGTCTCCTTGGTCGGGCCATCCAGGCAGATGTCGTTCGAGTCGTAGATGACGATGAGGTTGTCGAGTTGGAGGTGTGCGGCCAGCGAACCCGTTTCGTTGGTGATGCCCTCCATCATGCAGCCGTCGCCGGCGAGGACGAAAATCTTGCCGTCCAGCAGGTTTGCCTCTTCGACGCCGAAGGTGGCGGCCATCATCTTGTTGCCTAAGGCGATACCCGCCGCGTTGGCAAATCCCTGGCCTAGAGGGCCGGTGGTTGTCTCGACACCGGGGGCCTCGCCGTACTCGGGATGGCCGGGTGTGGGGGAGTCGAGCTGGCGGAAACTCATCAGGTCCTCAAGGGACATTTCATATCCGCTCAGGTGCAGGAGGGAATAGAGAAGCATAGAACCGTGGCCAGCGGAGAGGATGAACCGGTCGCGTCCTAGCCAGTTGGGATTGGCGGGGTTATGGCGCATCCCGCAGGCATACAGGTAGGCCCCGATCTCGGCGCATCCCAGAGGCAGTCCGGGGTGTCCGCTGTTGGCTGTATCCGTTCCGTCCATGGCCAAGCCGCGGATGGTGTTTGCAGCCTTTTCCAGTATTTGTTTTTGCGAGTCTTGCATGCTTCTCTCCTTGATCGCCCTATGGCGAGGTATGTCGAAACCCGGCTATCTTGGCGGCGGGGGATTTCATTGTCAAGGCGATTCCGGGGAGAAGGCCCGATCGGGCAGGAACTTCTCAAAGTCTAGAAATAAAGACGAGACAAGTTGCAGTGCTTGACACTACAGTG
>JABMPG010000207.1 GCA_013203855.1 bacterium | reverse complement strand
CTCTACAACCGCGACACGGTCGTGAGAAACTGCACCACACGGGATGTGGGTGCTGGGTCGGCGACTACTCGAATTCGCACAGGCGGGCATTTCATCAATTGCCACTTCGAGGATGTGTACCTCAAGACGGAGTTCGAGAATTCGCATCATCCAACACGGGCGCGGAACTTCGTCTTGGAGAACTGCTATATTCGAGCGAACGAGCATGGCAGGATCCGGTTTGACGCATCCGTCAATCCCAAAGTCATCGGCTGCACGCTGGACAATACGTACGTTCTCGGCAGCCGTGGGTATAACCCCGATCCTTCCAAAGACCCCGGCGCCAAAGCGATCTACCTCGACGGTAATTCATGGGTCAACATGAGCGGGAACATCATCGAACTCGAGCATGGGAGCGAAGCCTGGCTCTTCGGCGATTCGAGCCGGAACGGCAGCGCGGAGAATCTTTCCGACTGGGTCGAAAAGGATGCGAGTTCAACGATCCACTATTCCGTCCCTCCGACGCGGGAATTGCCTCCCGCGATCACTGAAAAATGATTATCTGGATACGCTTGGGAGTGGAAGAGTGAGAACGCACGCCAATCAATGGGATTCCGGGAAAGGAACAGGACCTTGACAGAAACGACCAAGCCCCGAACCTCTGAGATTGCCAGTCGTCGTCACTTTCTGAAGATGTCCGCTTTGGCCGCCGCCACGCTGACCACGCCGCTGTCCGTGCTAAGGGGCGCCGACGCGGTCGACGGTGGTGTCAAACCGAATATCCTCATCATCCTGGCGGACGATATGGGCTACTCGGACCTGGGCTGCTATGGCGGTGAAGTGGAGACTCCGAATATCGACGGGCTTGCCAGCAACGGGGTCCGATTCTCCCAGTTCTATAACACCGCGAAATGTACGCCATCACGGGTATCCCTCATGACCGGACTCTATGAGCATCAGGCGGGGAGCGCTTCCATGAAGCGGGGCGTCACAATCGCCCAGGTTCTCAGGCAGACAGGCTATTTTACCGCGATAACAGGCAAGTGGCACCTCAGCGACGAGCCCACGGATTGGGGATTTGACCGCTATTTCGGGCATCTTTCAGGATCGACAAACTACTGGACCGGCGACAAGACGTACCGCCTGAATGGAAAGCCTTTCACAGACTTCGGCGAGGATTTCTATTCCACGGACGCCAACACCGATTACGCCATTCGTTTTATTGACGAAGCCATCGAGCAGAAGAAGCCCTTCTTTATGTACGTTGCGCACAATGCGCCGCACTCTCCGCTCCAGGCATATGAGAAAGACGTCCAGAAGTATCGCGGACAATATCGAACGGGATGGGATGAACTCCGCAGACAGCGATACAAGCGTCAGGTGGAGATGGGGCTCATCAAATCCTCCTGGGAGCTAAGCGAGCGTCCCGCCTACATCCCCGCCTGGGATTCCCTCAGCGAGGAGCAGAAGGACTGGGAGGATTTCCGAAGAGCCGCTTTCTCGGCGGCAATCGACCGGCTCGACCAGAATGTGGGCAGGTTGGTTTCGCATCTGAAGGAGAAGGACGCCGTCGAGAACACGCTGATCCTGGTCCTGTCCGACAACGGAGCGGATTCTCGTGAACTGGGAAGAGGCCACGAGTATCCCCCCTGGGACAGCCGATCGCATTGGCTATTGGGAACGGGCTGGGCGAATGCCGCGAACACGCCTTTCCGCTGGTACAAGATGAACCAGCATGAGGGCGGGATATCCACGCCCCTGATCGCTCATTGGCCGAAGGGCTTGAAGACCTCGCCCGGCGAGATCACCCATCAACCCGGACACATCATCGACATCTCCGCGACGCTCTACGACCTCGCGTCTGCCTCCTATCCGGCCACGTGTGATGGCCGGGAGATCACGCCTCTCCAAGGCAACTCGCTTCTCCCGATTCTCCAGGGAAAGACCCGCGAGGGGCACGACTGGATGTATTTTCAGTACATGAACAACCGGGCCATCCGGAAGGGAAAATGGAAGCTCGTTTCCGTCCGAAGCGGCCCGTGGGAACTGTACGACATTGAAAATGATCGAACGGAACTGCACGACCTCGTGGACGAGTACCCGGAGGTGGCCGTCGACCTGCGGGACCTTTGGCAACATGTGGCAGACAATGTGGACCATCTGCCGGAGAAATGGAACGGCCCTCTGGAGGACAGTATCCGGCCCTGGGGCTCGCGAGGCGGGGAGAAGCCACTGCCCAACCCGCGATGATAAACAGATCAAAAGGATTCACCGATGAAGCGACGATTGACAGCAATTCTCTTGGGAAGCCTGACATTGGCTCTGCCCCTTCCCGCGCAACCAGTGAACGACGAACTCACCTCGAAATCTCAGGAGCGAATAGACTGGGAAGCCAATATACCCAAGACACGCGATGAGAATCCGGCCTTCCGGTTCGTCCAGGATGACCCTCGCCTGCCCCGCGTCCTGATCATCGGTGACTCGATTTCGATCGGCTATACCGAACCTGTGCGACGGCGTCTCGCCGGGAAGGCCAACGTCCACCGCATTCCCGCCAACGGCGGCCACACGGGAACCGGTCTCGAGAGAATCGAGAAGTGGCTCGGGGACAAGCCCTGGGACGTGATCACGTTCAACTGGGGCCTCCACGACCAGACCCGGCTCCGCGACGGCGAAGTGGACATCACCGCCCCGAACCGACATTCCCACGAGGTCTATGAGAGGAACCTGGAGGAACTGGCGAAGCGTCTGAAGAAGACCGGAGCGAAACTGGTCTGGGTCTCGACCACGCCCGTGCCCCCGGACACGAAACGGCGAATCCCCGGGGAGGAAATTGCCTACAACCAAGTCGCCGCCCAGGTCATGAAACGTCACGGGATTCCGATCGTAGATCTCCACACGCCAGCCGCCGCCCATCTTCAGGAATGGCAATTGCCCGAGGGAAATGTTCATTTCAACGACAAGGGCAGTGAATCTCTCGGCAAGCTCGTGGCGAAGGGCATCGAGAAGGTATTTCAGAGGGACGAGGGCGACGAATAGAATCTCGCTGGAGAACGGACTCCCGCGTTCCCCAGTACAACTTCTCCGAGGAGCCTCTGCATGAAAAGGTCAATTCTCACAATCGCCCTTGCAGCTGCTACGGTGTTCAATGCATCTGCACAACAGGGGATCAATTCCATGTATAGCGAAAGACTAACGCCTCCCGCCACGGCGGAGTTCCAAAAACTTGCGGACAATCCCGAGTTGGCGTTCTTCAAGAAAACCCGCGCGGAAATGCAGAAAGACCCCCAATACCCCAAGTACCACTACCTCGTGCCCGAGCACAACAGCGGCGACCCGAACGGCCTCTGCTACTGGCAGGGCAACTGGCATCTCTTCTATCAGTACCGGGCGCTGAACACACCGGGCCTAAAGGAGCGAGTGGAAAAGGGCTTAATGAAAGATCCAACGAAAGTGAAGCCCGTTCTCTGGGGGCATGCGGTCAGCCCCGATTTGGTTCACTGGCAAGACCTGCCAGTCGCCCTCTGGCCAAAAGTTGGAAATCAGTGTTTCTCCGGCAGCGCCCTCGTTGAAGACGACCGGACACTGGTCATCTACCACGCCACCGGCGCGGGCAACCAAATTGTCGAGGCAAATGATCCGCTCTTGCTCGATTGGAAATATATCGGCAAACACCCCGGCCAGGAAGTGACGATTGGGTTTTCACCAAAAGACGCGAATGGGTACCCGACGTACAAAGTCTGGGATCCTTTCATGTTCAAAGACGGCGACATGTATTACTCAGTGGTCGGCGCTTTCATGTACTACAGTTCTTCCGGCAACGTCATGGGACCCAATCTGGGGGATCATCTGCGCCGCGCCACCTGGTGGTTGTTTTCCTCGCCCGATTTGATTGACTGGAAATGCGACGGACGGATGCTTGAGAACGATCCGTTCACGGAACTTGGCGACGATGGCTCGTGCACATATCTCTGGCCGCTGGGCCAGGATAAGCATTTATTGATCTTTTTCTCGCACCGCATCGGTAGTCAACTGATGGTGGGAACTTTTGACAAAGAGAAGGGGAAATTCATCCCCACCGCGCACCAATACTTGAACACCGGTCCCGCTTCGGCCAGCCCGGCACCGGGGCAACCCGGCAATGTGATTGTCACCGACGTTAAGGGCGGCAACTACACGGGTAAAGGGGGCGGCGGATGGAACGGAATTTTCACATTGCCCCGCTGCTGCGGCCTCGGCGAGTTTGACCAGTTGACAATCACGCCTGCGGGGAACACCGACTCCCTGCGCGGCGAGAAAACCACCATCGGCGGTCTGCCTCTGACACTCAGAACCGGCGAAGAGGAAGTCCTCAAGGGCATCAATGGGAATGCGCTGGAAATTTCGGCTGAAATTGACCTAGGCAATTCTTCGTTGATCGAGATGAACGTCTTGCGCTCACCAGATGCCAGGGAATACACCAGCATCCGCCTTGTCAGAGACGGTGAGAGATACAACCGCCACGGCGGGCAACGCTGGACGCTGAGTATCGATACCAGCCATGGATGGCAGAAGGTCGGCATTGGCCACAAATTGCCGTCGAGGACGGAATTCCTGCGTTTCAATGATGAGCCGTTTCGGCTGCGCGTCTTTCTCGACGTGAGCATCATTGAGGTCTTCGTCAATGACAAAGCGCACTTGGCGGAGCGGAGCTACCCGATGTTGCCCAATAGCACCGGCGTCTCCATCCGCTCGGACAGCGGCGGTCGACTGGAACAACTGCAGGCGTGGCCAATGGGAACAATATATTGATGACTGAGAGTTGCATTATGAAGAACAAGAGGATGCAGATGAAGAGGACAATGAAAGGTATTGGATTGGCGATGATTCTGGCAACTTCATGTGCCTACGGACAGGATCGCGAACCTCTGAGGGCGGTAGATTTCCGGGCGGTTAAGCCGGACGGTGAACTAATGCGCCGGCAGAATCTTCAGATGGACCACGTGTTTCGCTATCAGACCAGTCAGAGGCGCGAGGGCGGCAAACTGTTTCTTGATCTTGATAAGGATATCCTCGGATACTGGGCAGATCGGTTAAGCGTGGACGAGGGGGGGAGGAAGGTACTGCTGCGTTACTCGGCCATAGGAAAATTCCTCGAAGCTGCGGTATGTTACTCAGCTTCCACCGGCAATCCCAGCATCATATCCGAGAAGAACCGCATTATCAATGCGCTGCTGGCATCCCAAGACCCTGATGGCTATTTCGGGTTTATCAAAAGGGAAATTGCCGACGTAGATGATAACAGTCATCTATTTGTGAATTGGGTCATTCACGACGGGGTTTATCTCTGTATGGCCTTACTTCGGGACTACCGCTATTTCGGAAATCAGTCTTCCTTGGATTCAGCCGAGCGATTCTATAGTCTGGTGATGGATAACTGGGCTCAGGCACCGGAAGAACCGGGTGTTTGCTCGCCAATTGGCATCATTGAAGCGGGTCTCAGGCTATATGAAATAACCGGCAAACGTGACTATCTGGATTTCGCAACGAATACACCTTTCGACGGGCGTTATATTAGAGATGGAGTCTCTCCGCAACTGGAAACAAGCCCTGTACACGCCACGGAAAGCAAACTCTCCTCGTGAAAGGATGGCATTCAAAGTACATACGTATCGCTATTTCAGTCGATGTCTCAACCAGTGTGATCTGTACCGTATTGATCCTGACGAGCGCTTACTTGAAATGTCACGCTATACGTTGGAGAAAATGCTCGATCGAACAAGACCGGGAATGTTTATTTCGGGTGCAACGGGCCGTCAGGAAGGATGGGTTGATGATCAGAATGGTCAGACAAAAATAGGTGAATATTGTGCCATTGCATATCAAATCTGGTGGCTGGGCAGATTGATAGAGATCGATGGAACACTGCAGTATGGTGATATAATTGAGCGAACGTTACTGAATCATGTCTATGCTGCGCAGAATCCCGAAGATGGGCGTGAACGCTACTTCGTCAATATTAATGGCAAACGTAGCTACGAAAAGGGGGCGCACTGTTGTCAGGGCAACTTTCATCGAAGTCTGGCGCGCATGCCGGAGTATATATTCTATACCCTTGACAATGGTATCGCGGTGAACCTATATGCCTCGTGCGAAACCGAAATCAGCATCGAGGGAATGAAAGTCCGGCTTGAACAACGGACCGATTATCCGGTTTCAGGAGATATCGAGATGACTATCGAACCATCTCAAGAAAAGGATTTCGCCTTGCGGCTTCGAATTCCGAAGTGGGCAGGAACATTCAATGTGACGGTGAACAAACAACCAGTTGTGACAAAGCAGGTGAAAGGAGGAGTCGAAATTCGCCGCAAATGGAAGAAGGGCGATGCAGTAAGACTGGAACTGCCAATGGAATCGAGATGGATTCAGGGACGCGGGTTCAACGAGGGATACTATGCCCTAATGCGTGGACCACAGGTATTCTGTCTGTCAGAGCGCTATAACCCTAATTTGAAGGATTATTCGTGGAGAGATATTACTGTTGACCCAGAAAGTCTGGGCCCGCCAAGCCAGGAGGATCAGAGAGTCAAACAGAGAAACGGCCTTATGTGTACCGCCACAGGCTGGTCACCAACATCCGATCGTTCACAACCAGCGGATGTCAATCTAGTTTTTACTGATTTCCCTGAAGAATCTGCGATGGAAACCTATTACAAACTTCCAGATGCGACTGACACCATGGAGGATGAACTGTATAGATAGATTGGCCGTAGCGTCAATAGTATTCTTCAAGGCCGGAAGAGGGGAGATCTGACCAGACAACTCTAGAGAATATCATGGCAGCAAAACACGTCGTTCTGTTGGAAGCCCGAATATAGATCTTGTGGTGTTTGCACCAGGGATTCCGGTGACAGGTGGGGGTCTTACGGCGACCAGTTGTCTGATGGTCCCGAGAGGTACACGGCAGAGACCGCAAGCGTGGCCAATGGGAACAATGTATTGATGACTGAAAGTTGCATTATGAAGAACAAGAGGATGCAGATGAAGAGGATAATGAAAAGTATCGGACTGGCAATGGTTTTGGCGACTTCGTGTGCCTACGGACAGGATCAAGAACCGATGAGGAGTGAAGAACCGAGAGCGTTTCTCGTATCGGATTACGGGGCGTTGGGAGACGGCAAGACGGATGACTATGGGGCCATCCAGCGTGCTATCGACACCGCGATCGGGACTGGCGGCGGTCGGGTCGTCTTTGAGCCGGGCCGAGTATATCGGCTGGACCAGAGGCTGGAGGCTTGCGGCGCGCTGCTGGTTGAAGGGGCGACGAGTCTGACCCTTGAGGGCAATGGCGCGACCCTCCTGGCTCACCCGTCCAACCGAATTCTGAGCCTCTACAACTCCCGAGACATTGTCGTTCGAGATTTGATACTCGACTACGATCCCCTGCCTTTCACTCAGGCCCGGATGGTGCAGGTTGACACCGATGCGGGAGTCGTCCGCCTCGAAGTCTGTCCGGGCTATGCTGATCCTGTGATCGGCGGCGAGGACCTTTACGGAGACAACAAGCATTCGGACAGTGTTTTCATTGACGGAGAGAGCCGCCTGTTTACCCAATCCTGGCTGCGGCTGCGCGAGGTGCAGCCCGCTCCGGAGGGGGGATTCACGGCCCGTTTTCACTGGGAAACGAAAGATGTGGCTCGGCAATTGGGACGGACCAAGGCCGGGGACTTCATCGTTATTAAGATGCGGTACCCCCAAGGGGAGCCCAAGATTGACGGGAACGGCCGATACATCGCCAGTTCCGCGGGGAATGTTGGCATCGCCTTCTGCAAGAACGTGCGGCTTGAGAACGTGACCTCCTACGCAGCACCGGTGATGACCTTCAATTCTCACGGTTCCGAAGGCGTGGTCCTCGAGAATTGCTCCGTCGTGCGGAAAGCGGGCACTGATCGTGTCATCGCGGGCCAGAGCGACGCGGTCCATCTCAAGAGCCTGACCATCATGCCGCGCCTACTGGGTTGCCGGTTCGAAGCGGTGATGGATGACCTTGTTCACGTCAAGACCTCGGCCAACACCGTTCAAGAGGTCAAGGGGCCTCGCCTCAGGCTGACCCATGCAGACATTGCCTACAATGACGTCGTCCTGGAGCCGGGCCAAGAGGTCATCGTCTACGATCCGGGCAAGAAAATGCACTTGGGCGTTGCCAAGATCCGTGAGACCGAACGAACCAAGTACCGGGAGATGTGGGTGACCTTGGACTCACCCATTCAGGGCGTATCACAGGGAACTCTTGTGTTCCCCAAGCCTCAGACCACCACAGAGATTCGAGGATGCGAGT
>JABMPG010000206.1 GCA_013203855.1 bacterium | reverse complement strand
GGGTAGCGTTCGAAAAGCGTGGCGACCGCCTCGCGCAACGCAGTGATCTCGTTCGCCTTCTCGTCCACCGCGCTCTGCCAGATCGCCTGGTGCAAGTCGAGGACGAAGACATTGAGCACGTGCACCTTCGAGGGGCGCGTGGTCTTGCCGTCCACTGCGGCCGCCGCGTTTCGCCTCTGGGACCGGGCCGATCGGAACAGATCGCACAACCACTCGGCCAGCGCGTCCTGCAACTCGCTGATCCGCAACGCGCCCAGCAACGTTGAAATGGTCGTGGTGACCGGAGGCCGACGCCGGCGAAACCCCAGAGCGTCGAGCACTTCGGGATGATCCTTCCCAAAGCGCCAAATCTGGGTCAGGTTCTGGCGGCCCGACAAAAGAGCCACCACACACAAGGCCAGAACCGCAGGCAAGGGATGGCGGATTCCCCGGGCCTGACGGGGGTCGACTAATCTGGAAAAAGCGTCCAGAAGAGTCTCAGAGGGATCGGGAACAGCGGCTTGGACGGGAGCAGGAGCGGGATAAAGGGACATGGGGAAAACCTGTCTGTGCGTGAGATGGGCCGCGCGAGAAACGCGCGACGCAGGGAAGCGTCAGCCACCCATGCCTCCAATCCTCAACATTTCAGAGATCAACGCAACTATTGGATTCTCCTGCCCTCACCCGCGAGTATCCCGACCCGAACCCGCGGCACCGGGGATTGAGCCCTGTCGGCGCAAAGCACAACGCGAGGATTTTCCGGGGTTACGCGCATCGCTCACAATTTGATTGACACACTACGGAAGAAACGCGCATTTTTTATGAACTTGAACCCAGCACAGGAGGAAGTCACCATGAGCAAAGTCAACGGCAGCCCCCCTCGAATCGGTTGCTTGGTCTTTGGGCGCGAGCGACCGGGTTTCGACCCCGAATGGGGGCATCAAATGGTCGATCGAATCAACCGCTTTTGGCCCGATAGCGGCGTGCAGTGCGAATCGATTGCTCCTTTTGTAACCAATTCGGCAAGCCTCGATCAGTCCCTCTCCGAGGCTCGCTCAAAGCAGGTCGATGTGTTGGTTCTGTGCCAGCCGACGATGGCCGATGCGCGACTCGTTCCTCAGTTGCACCAGGTCTGGAATGGTCCCCTGGTCATCTGGGCCACGCCCGAGAATCCCAGGGGAGAAATGATCAGTTCGTGCTCTCTCGTTGGGACGCATAACTGGGCCTCGCTGCTCTGTCGCCTCGAGCACCCGTTTGAACTGGTCTTCGGCGCCCCCGAAGCCGAGAAACCGAGGGTCGCCTTGCGTCAGGCCATTGCGGCCGCAGCCGCGGCCCAGCGCCTTCGGACCAGCCGGCTGATGGTTGTCGGCGGCACAGCGCCGGGCTATTTCGCCATGGCGACCGACGGCTTTGTGACGCAGAAATGCCTCGGTACTGAAGTCCAGTTCGACTCGCTCGAGGTCTTCTTCCAGCGCATCCGCGACCTCTCGGAGGCCGAGGTGGAGGCAGACGTGGAGACCTTCAAGGCAATGGGCTTCCCCTTGCGGGGAGTCGACGAAGGCGAATACATCATGGCCTCGCGTGCCTATCTGGCTATGCGGCGCTACTTCTCGGAGGATGGCTGCGATGCTGTGGCCTTGCGGTGCTGGCCCGAACTGAGCAACGTGACTGGACAATGGCCCTATATTGGCATGGCGCGGCTGGCCGAGGAAGGCCGGCCCGTAGCGATGGAAGGCGATGGTGACGGGGCCTTGTGTGGCCTCATTGCCGAGGCGATGGGAGCCGGGCCCTGCTACCTTTCGGATTGGCTTGAGCACGATGAGCAGACGATCCACATCTGGCATACGGGCACCATGCCGTGGACTTTCTCGCACCCGATTGGCGACCCGAGGGGTCCGCATTTGGCCCGACATTTCAACAACCAGAAGCCTCTTGTGCTCGAATCGACAATGCGGGAGGGGATTCCATTGACTCTGTATCGCCTGTGGCGTTTTGGCGATCGCTTCCGGATTTCGGCGGCCGAGGCGCAAAGCCAAGAGCCTGATCGCCACCTTCTGGGCAACAATGCCGTGGCCCGGCTCCGGAACCGCCGGGCCGACGAATGGTTTCTCGATCTGTGCCACGCCGGCACGCCCCACCACATTGCGGTCGTCAAAGGCCACTGGCTTCCGGTCTTGAAATCATTTGCCCGCATGCTAAACATCGAATGGGTGCCGTGAACCCATGACCCTTGAGGCCGCGCCCTGGAGCAGACCATGGACAGAGCCCTTGTCACACAAGCCCGGCTTCTCAGTGAGATGATTCGCCACGGACTGAAGACGCGCGGCGAAGTCGCCCGGCAAAGTGGAATGACCAAAGCCTCGATCAGTCGCCTCATGGATGAACTACTGCAGGCCGGGTTGGTTTTCGAAGGACAGAAGCTGCGCAACAGTAAGCCCGGGCGGCGGGCCCGTCTTCTGACTGTGCGCTCGGATCTGGCCCACTTCGTCGGGGCGGACCTCGAAGGCATGGCTGTGCGGGCCTGCGTAGTGAATTCCGCGCTCGAAGTGGTTGCGTCGGCCCGTCACAACGTGGACCCGCGCTGGCCGACCGGCAAGATTATGCAAGAGTGGGCGGCCCTGATCACCGATGTTGTCCGAAACTCCGGTGTTCCACCGGCCGAGATTGCCGGCATGGGGCTTGGCTTGCCCGGGCTTTTCAACCGACAGTACCAGACCGTGCATGCCTATTTTCCGCCGGGT
>JABMPG010000205.1 GCA_013203855.1 bacterium | reverse complement strand
TCCTGCCGGACGTGAAACCCCACGCCGAAGCGCTCAAACATTTCGTGAAAGTGATCCAGGGCAAGGCCAAAAACATCATTAAGCCCGAAGAAACCCTGAACGTGCAGAAGATTCTTGACGGCATCTACAAGTCCGCGGCGACGGGCAAGGTGGTGAATTACTGATCCGCCTCGCCAGAAGATTCTCAAAGAACCGAAACCGCATAACGGTCCGGTAGGGGAGAGGTGTGTCATCAAACAGAACAGGCGTTTTTTCATTGGTGAAGGAAACGCCCATCGCGAGATCGCCCGGGATGTCACTCCCATCTCTCCCGTGGATCAGACACAGTGTCACAAGCCGCTGCTTCCCACTTCCCTGATTGACCCTACCATTGTCGTGTTTTAGAATGACATCCGGCGCAACGGCCGGATCCGATCTGGTTCCGGGCCGTCCCCTCCAATTTCGTTCACCAAGAGGCCTTGATGAATTCCGTAACCCGACATCGCATCATTCTCGGCGATGCCCGAGACATGTCCGCAGTCGAAGACAAGTCGATCCACCTCGTCGTCACATCGCCGCCCTACTGGCAACTCAAGGATTATGGACATGAAACACAGATTGGCTTTCACGATTCCTATGGCGACTACATTCAGAGTCTGAACCTCGTTTGGCAGGAATGCGAACGCGTCCTGCATCCCGGCTGCCGCATCTGCATCAACATCGGAGATCAGTTCGCCCGCGCCGCTTACTACGGACGATACAAGGTGATCCCCATCCGGACCGAGATCATCCGCTTCTGCGAGACGATTGGCCTCGACTACATGGGCGCGATCATCTGGCAGAAGGCGACCACCGTCAATACAACAGGCGGCGCCGTAATCATGGGCTCCTTTCCTTTCCCGCGCAACGGCATCATCAAAATCGACTACGAGTTCATTCTGATTTTCAAGAAACCCGGAAAGGGACCCGCGCCTTCCCCCGAGGCCAAGGAGGCCTCCCGCCTCACTACCAAGGAGTGGAACCAGTATTTCTATGGCCACTGGAATTTCCCCGGAGCGAAGCAGGGCGAGCACATCGCCATGTTTCCACCCGAGCTGCCCCGTCGGCTGATCCGGATGTTCACCTTTGCGAGGGAAACGGTCCTCGATCCATTCCTCGGCAGCGGAACAACGTCTCTGGCGGCACGGGAAACAGGACGCGACTCGGTCGGCTATGAGAAGAACCCGGAGTTCATGGACATAATCCGAGAAAAACTCGGGGTGGGGGAGTCCGACTTCGTGAATCCCTTCGAGATCGAATTCACCGACTCGGCCCCGGACGAATCGGACATCGCCCGCCGGCTCCAGACCCTCCCGCCCCTTCCCGAGACCGCCTCCTCGCTGGACCTGCGCGTCGACCCCCGCGAGCGCACCTATGGATCGGTGATGAAAGCGAAAAAGAATCGCACACCCCCCGAGTGATCGCCCGGTCGCCCATCCTCCTTTTTTGTTTGTCCCAATCGCACGAACAGATATAGTGTGAGAAGAGCATTTAGGAAAATGCCATTCTCATGAAGGGCGGCCGCATGTCTGTTGAGACAGAACTGACCGAAGAAAATCGACGGTGGCTGCTAAACCTCGCCAGGCGAACACTCGAGGCGCTCCCTCCCAGAGGCGGAACGATCCCCGGAGAGGCCGACGTCCTGCCGGGACCGGTCCCGCTGGAACTCCGCGACAAGCAGGGCGCCTTCGTCACCCTCCATCACCAAGGAGACCTGAGAGGCTGCATCGGCTATGTTGTCGCGTCGATCCCGCTGTACCGCGTGGTGCTGGAGAACACCGTGAACGCAGCGCGGAAGGACCCGCGTTTCCCACCCCTGGAAACCCAGGATCTGCCCGGAATTGAAATTGAAATATCGGTTCTGTCGAAGCCACGCAAACTCGAGGACCGACGGAACATCGAAGTGGGAAGGCACGGTCTCATCGTGAGCCGAGGACTCACCCGCGGCCTTCTTCTTCCGCAGGTGGCTTCCGAATATGCCTGGAGCCCGGAAGAGTTTCTGTCACAAACGTGCCGGAAAGCAGGTCTGCCGATGGACGCCTGGAAATCCAGCGATGTCGAAATCGAGGTTTTTTCCGCTCAGGTCTTCAGCGAAAACAAACCGGCGCACGATAGTCAGACGAAAATATCTCCGCGCGTCAATTTCTGAAATATTTCTCCGAGGAGGAAATAAACTTGAGCGGTTCCCTTTGCCGTCGTCTCTTTTCCATCGTCGTCATCCTGTCGCTGGGGCTTGGATTCTTCGGTTCCGCCCGGTCCCAAGAGGAGCCCGCGCCCCGGCTCGCGGAGCCGGGGCGATACAAGGTCTATCGGATCGAACTACGGGAAGCGATCACTTCCGAACATGTGTCCTTCTTCATCCATCGCGCGGTCGTCGCCGCCAAGGCCGCCAAGGCCGACGCCGTCATTCTCGACATCAACACGCCAGGCGGACGCCTGGACCTGACCACACGCATCCGAGACGACCTGATCACCCTCAAGATGCCGTCCTATGCTTACGTGAACAATCAGGCCGCATCGGCCGGCGCCCTGATCGCCATCGCCATGGACAAG
>JABMPG010000204.1 GCA_013203855.1 bacterium | reverse complement strand
GATTAGAGGTGGTGTGCATACCGGAGTTTTCGGTGGAAGAGCCCATGGCGAACTCGTCCTGGTTGGTCTTGCCAAGAAAAACCGCGCCGGCGGACCGGAGGCAACTCGTCACGTGGGCATCATAAGGGGGACGGAAGTTGGCGAGGATCTTGGAGGCGCAGGTGGTCGGGAAGTCGAGGGTGCAGATGTTGTCCTTGATCGCGAGGGGGATGCCGCAGAGTGGGGAGTGGGCTTCGCCTGCGGCCAGGCGTCGGTCGGCCTCGCGGGCCATCTGGAAGGCAATTTCCTCATCCAGCGTCATGTAGGCCTGAATTCTTGGCTCGACGGACTGGATGCGGTCAAGGATGGCGCGGGTGAGTTCCTGACTCGAGATGGTTTTCTCGCGCAGGCTCGTGGCGGCTTCGTGAATGGTCAACTCGTGCAATTCGGGCACTGTCATCCCTCCGGCAGGTCTGAACGGTCCACCTCGGGGGGGCGAGCGTTCGTCTTCTTACTATCATAAGGAGAAGGTTCTATCCAGTCTCTTCGGGAGGGGGAGGTTTGGCGTTTTGAATTGGGCCGGGATCTACTTTTTTTTCGGACTTGTTCTTGTCCTACAGAACCCGCTAATCAAAACACTTGAATTATGGTACAAGGGATGGAACAACAGTGTCTTCCCGCTTTCTCCGAATTGTGAGACAGCCGGAACAGGTTTCTATGGTCAACGCTTCGGACAACCACCGATTCCCCCCCGCCCTTCTTGTGACGACGGGCCAGCCTCTGGGAAGCCTCCTAGGCGCCGCCCGGGGACTTGGTCGGCGCGGGGTGCCCGTTTATGTGGCCGGCTTTGCCTCGGATATCACGCCCCTAGCCGCCAGCCGTTACTGTCGGGCCGCCGTCAATCTTCCCTTTGACGGGTCCAGCGAGTTCTTTCAGAAATCCCTCCGACAATGGTGGCCGACGACCGGCGAGAAGGCCCAACCCGTTATCCTGCCCTTTTCGGACCAGACGGCGGCTTGCCTGGCCGAATGCCGCCACGACCTGGCCGGGACCTTCGACCGGATCTGCGTGGCCCGCTCCGATCTGGTGTCGACCCTTCTCGACAAGCGCAAGAGCCAAGAGCTCGCCTGCCGTCATGGCCTCTTCGCTCCGGAAGCGGGAACGGCCACCACTTTTGCAGACATCGAGGAGCTGGCTGGGCGCCTCAAGTTTCCGGTCATCGTCAAGCCCCTCTCCTGTCGCCACCGAGGCGCGCTGCCCTTCAAGACCGAGGTCTACGACACTCCTGAAGTCATGCGGGTCCGGGGCCGCCGACTGATTGAGGCGGGGGCCATCCTGGACTGCCAGGAGTACGTTCCCGGCGGCGACGAGTCCATCGAGGCTTATCTTTTCTACCGCAGCGCCGACGGCGAGACCATCCACGGCTCTGCCGCCTTGAAGACCCGCCAGTTCCAGCCCGGAGCCGGGATCATGGCGGCGGGACACACCGCCGAGCTCGCCCACGTGGTCGAGATGACGAACGCGTTTCTGAAGGAAGTCGATTATCGCGGTCTGGGCGGCATCGAGTTCAAGCGTTATCAAGACCGCTCGTGGTTTATCGAGGTCAACCCCCGCATGGAGGCAATACATCCTCTCGCCCAGCGGGCCGGCGTGGACCTTGCGTGGCTGGCCTATGCCGATCTCGCGCTGGACCAACTCGAGCGGCGGCCCATTCCGTTCCGCCATGCCTGGTATCTGGACGGCGCGGCCTATCAGAACCTTGTCCGGCGACATCGGCATGAAGTCCCCGCCATCCGCGAACTCCTGCGTCTTCTGATTCGCCCCGGCCTGAAATGCGCCATCTGGGACTGCCGAGATCCGCTGCCGTGGCTGGCGATCAACCGGTCCATGATAGCTTCGACGTCCGGCAAGACCTGGAAACGCCTGGGCGGCCCCGGCAGGAGGAAAATCTGATGGTTTACCCCCTGGCACGCAAAGCCATGGCCGCTTCCCGCATGGCCCTGACCTATCTCAAGGCCTGGCGATGCGACCGTCCCGTGGTCGTCCTCGAAAGCGACGATTGGGGTTCTCTTCGCACTTCGAGCCGCGAAGCGTTCGACCAACTCCAAGCCGAGGGTTGGGCCATGGAGAGGTCGCACTACAGCTCGGACGCGCTCGAGACCGATGAGGATCTGGATTGCCTGTTCGAGGTTCTGGATTCGGTCCGGGACGCCCGGGGCCGGCCGGCCTGTCTCACCGCGAACACGATCATGGCCAATCCCGATTTTGCCCGCATCCGGGAGGCCCAATTCGAACATTATTTCCACGAACCGGTCGAGCAAAGCCTTCTGCGCTCGCCGGGACGGCAGGGCGTCGTCGCCCGCTGGCGCGAAGGCCTGGCGAGACAACTCTACGTGCCCCAACTCCACGGCCTGGAACACGTGTGCTGGTGGGAGTGGCTGGACGCGATTCGGAAGGGCTCTGCCGAGACGCGGCGCACGTTCGAGTTCGACATGTGCGGCCTGCCCATCGAAGTGACGAAGGAAAACCTCACCTTTTTCAAGCCTCTCTATTTGCTGCAAAAGCAGCTAGACCCGTGGGGTGTGCAGATCGACGGCATGGTTCGTCAGGGCGCGCGCATGTTCGAAAATCTTTTCGGTTACACCTCCCGCAGCGCCATGGCGCCCTGCTACGCCTGGACCGATGAGACGGAGAGAATCTGGGCCGAGTTGGGCGTGCGCTACTTCCAGGGCTGGATTCTGCAGGAGATGGATACCCCCCTGGGCAATCGTCGCAAGTTCCGATATCTCGGCGAGCCAGCCCGCCCCTCCTGTCTCTATCTCGTGCGCAATACCGTCTTCGAGCCTGTCGCCGGACCGCGCACGTCGATGGAGCCGGCTTTGCGCCAAGTCGCCCGGGCCTTCCGCTTTGGCATTCCCGCCGTGATCTGCACCCACCGGGTCAACTATATCGGGGCGATCGATCCGGGACAGCGGGACCGTGGTCTGATACAGCTGCGTAACCTGCTGCGGGCCATCGTCAAACTGCGCCCCGACGTCCTCTTCCTCAGCAGCCCGGAACTGGGCTACCTCATCGAGCACGACCTGCGCGACCCCGAGCAGGCTCCGCCCCCGCCCGTCGCCGGAGCAGTGGTCAAGCCGAGTGGCGCTGAAGTATAGCGCGGTCGGATCTGCACGCTCAGTCGACCGCTCACGCTTCCCATCGCTGCCTAGTCTCCCGCCTTGACAGTACCGGTCGGTTTGCCGATACTTGGAAAGGAGGTCTTCGCCTTTGGCGTTTTCCAGAAAAGTTGGGGAGAGTGTCTTTGCGTCCGTCCGCCGCTGGGTATCGTTCGGCCTGGGGGGGGCGTGGTTGCTATGCGCTTCCTTTCTCTTTGCCCAAGGGACCGTTCCGGCGGTTTTGTCGGATGGCGCCGATGCCGCCCAGTCGCCCTCGCTGGCCGCCTTGGCCAACGGGAACTGCGCGGTGGCGTGGGTAGAGAAGAGTGGGCCGGACCGGACCTTGATCGTGGTGCGACGAAGGGCTCAGGGGCAGTGGCTGCCGGTCGAGACACTCGTTCCCTCGAGACCGTCGACCCAGGTTTCCTCGCCGGTTCTGCACTCGGACGGCGTTGGTAATCTCCACTTGCTCTGGGTCGAGGCGAGCGCCGAAACCTCGAGCCTTCAGTATGCCTTTCAGGCCGGAGCAGCTTGGATCTCTTATGGCGCGGTGAATGAGGCGACCGACTGGAAGATCGAGAAGCCTAGCCTGGAGTTTGCGGACAATACGCTTTTCTTTGCCTGGCAGGAACGGGCGGGGTCGAATTATCGCATCCGGTCCCTGGTGATTGATCCTCTTGGCGACACTTATTCCTTTGCTCTCGCGGGCCAATCCGACACGTCGCGTGTTCTCTATCCGGAATTCGTGCGTCTTCCCGAGGGGCTGGGTCTTTGCTGGTATGATCTGGATGAGGAACGTGCGGGGCTGAAGCTGCGGAGGTGGTCGGCCGAGACGCGGGAGTGGGCGGTCGTCCCGACGCCAAATTGGAACGACGAACTGCTTCAGGCCCTGCCGATGGTCGCGTCCACGCCGGACCATGGGCCTTTCCTGATTGGCTACGACCGGGTCGGCAACTATGATCAGATTTTCCTGAGTTCCGAGATCCTGCCTCGGGCCTATCTCGATTACACGCCTTTCGCGCAGAACCGGTCGCCAAGGGTGAGCCGTCCCGCTTCCGAACGTCTGGGACTGATCTGGCAGCAGGAGACGAACCAGGGGGTGAGCCTGCTCCAGGGCGCTCTGATTCCGGGGGAAGGGCTCATTCAGGTCACGCCTCTCGCCGATGTCAACGCCTTCATCGCGCCCGAACCGGACGTGGCGATCTCGGACGAGCTCCTCCTGACGGTCTGGGTGGCTCCCCGCCCCGGCGGCGAGGGACTCGTCCGCGTCCCGAGTGTGTATTTTGCCGAGACGCCCGTTGTCGAAACGGCGTGGGAGACGATTCTGCCGGTCTTCGAGGAGGCCGCGCCATGAGGCGGCTCGCCTTCGCCTTCTTTTTTCTCCTGATCCCGCTGACGCTTGCTGCCCAGAACGAGACCGCGCTGCTCGAGCACAGTCTCCGCCAGCACGGCGTCTTGACTACGCCCGATGGCCTGGCTGCCTTTCTCGAGCAGGGCTGGCAGGCCGCCCGCCCGCCGAGGAGCCTGCCCGCCGACCCGCCCGACAAGTTTACGCTGGTCATCGACGCCTGGAACCTGCTCGCGCGTCACTATGAGAGCACT
>JABMPG010000001.1 GCA_013203855.1 bacterium | reverse complement strand
TTGTTACTTCTTTTTCGCGATGTGGGGCATCATCTCGCGGAGATTGGCGCCGACCTGCTCGATGAGTTTGGTGCGCTGCTGGGCGCGCAGCCGGTTCATGCTGGGCAGCCCGGCCTGGTTCTCGAGCAGCCATTCGCGGGCGAACTGGCCGTCCTGGATTTCCTTGAGGATTTCCGCCATTGTCTCGCGGACATATTCGTCGATTATCCGCGGGCCGCGGGTCAGGTCGCCGTACTCGGCGGTATTGCTGATGGAGTCGCGCATGTTCGCGATGCCGCCCTCGTACATGAGGTCGACGATCAGTTTCAACTCATGCAGACACTCGAAATAAGCGATCTCGGGCTGATATCCGGCTTCCACTAGGGTTTCGAACCCGGCCTGCACCAGTTCCATGGCGCCGCCGCACAGGACGACCTGCTCGCCGAACAGGTCCGTCTCGGTCTCTTCCTCGAAGGTGGTCTCGATGACGCCGACGCGGGTAGCGCCGATACCCTTGGCGTGCTCAAGCGCGAGATCGTGGGCCTTGCCGGAGGCGTCCTGATAGATGGCGATCAGGGCGGGGACCGCCGTGCCTTCCTCATACAGACGGCGGACGAGGTGGCCGGGGCCCTTCGGGGCGACCATCCACACATCGATGTCGGCGTGGGGCTGGATCTGGCCGAAGTGGATGTTGAAGCCGTGCGAGAAGACGAGGGCCTTGCCCTTCTTCATGTGCGGGTGGATATCGTTTTTGTAGAGGGCGGCTTGGAACTCGTCCGGGACGAGGATATGAATGACGTCCGCTTGCTGGGCAGCGTCGGCTGCGCTGACGGGCTTGAAGCCGTGCTGAACGGCCAAGTCGTAGTTGCGGTTGCCTTCCAACTCGCTGACGATGACCTTTACGCCGCTGTCGCGCAGGTTCTGAGCCTGGGCATGGCCCTGGCTGCCGTAGCCGACGATGGCAATGGTCTTGCCCTCCAGATGATTCGTGGTCACATCCTTCTCATGGTACACTTTAGCCATTTCATGGCCCTCCCTCGAGGTTTTGAATGTTCAGGGGCGTCGCCGTGAGGCGGCTGCCTGGATAGCCTGTCCCCGCGGACCAGGGGGCTTTCCCCCTCTTCCAGTCCCGCGCCAAAGACGTAACCTACCCCCCGAGGTGCGGGTTGTAAAGATATTTTTGGATGAGCGGACAGGGCCTTCGATCCATAAGCACGCGTTCGAGAAGGCGAGATCCCCTTGCCTATCCCGGATTCAGCACGAGTTCTCCCTCTGCCATGCCGAGGAACACATGAGCCGTGTGGCCCTTCCACGGATGTTCGGCGAATGAAGCGCATACCGTGAAACTCAGCCCGACCTCCTCAAGCGATCCGCAGACAACCGCCGTATCGGAGGGCCGCCCTCAGTCCTGGTTCGGTCGGTTGACGGCGACGAGGGAATATACGACGCCCTTCTTGATGAGGGCTTTCTGCTCGAAGCCGGTGATGTCGTAGAGATCGCGGTCGGGGTCGGTTTCGGCGCAGTTGGCGATGACGTCGAACCGGGTCGATCGGTCGAAGCGGCCGAGGATTTCTCCGAAATACCAAGGCAGATCCACCTTGACAAAGACCTGGCCTCCAGGTCGGACCACGCGGTGAATCGTCTCTAGAAAGGGGGGCTGAAAGATGCGCCGCTTGGCGTGCTTGGTCTTCGGCCACGGATCGGTGAAGTAGACGTGCAGCGTGTGAATCGAGCCTTCGGGGAACCATTCGGCCAGAAATGCCGTGGCGTCCGCCCTGAAGATCCGCACGTTGCCGACACCATACTTGACCATCCGGTCCCGGGCCTTGCGGGCATAACTCAACGAACGTTCGATGCCGAGAAAGAGATGGCCCGGCCGTTCCGCTGCCGCGCGTCTCAGAAAGCGCCCGTTGCCGCAGCCGACTTCCACTTCCAGAGGAGCGGGGACGCCGAAGAGCCCGGCCATGTCCAGTGGCTTGGGTTCTCTTTCGGGCTCCAAGAAATCTGACGCCACGGTCAGGTCCGCAAGGGGGGCGCAGGAGCCGATATCGGGTTCGAAGTCGGAGGTCCGAAGTTCAGG
>JABMPG010000203.1 GCA_013203855.1 bacterium | reverse complement strand
GTTCAAGGCCAGAGTGACTGGCTATGTCTTCTCTGTAGGACTCTTTCATTCCCTATCCCAAGCCGGTTTAGCCCGGCGCTTTCCCTGACCCCGTTGTTCGCCCCACGTGGGAGCCGAGCGGTGCGAATGCGTAACGAAAGACGCCCCAAACACCGCGTGGGGACGTCGCCTCGCCAACATGTTGAATCTCCCTCTACCGTCTTCTGCGTCGAATCATCACCAGCGCACCGAGAGCCAGCAGGCTCAGCGTGGCCGGTTCTGGAACAAGTTCGGTCACGTAGATGTCCATCTTCGTATAGGAGTCATCCAGAAGGTGCGTCCATACCACGCGCATGCCGCTGACGTCGACTTCCAGTTGCGTGTGCAGGACATCGCCGGGTTGGGCGACGTACACGTCGAACAGTTGCTCCGTGGAGAGGTCCAGAGCCCTGATACGTTTGCGTTCGGCGCGATCCATCAGGATGACGAGATCTCCGTCGGCGACCGGATAATCGTTGGACCCGGGGAGCATGTACGTGCGAAGGGACTGCGTGGGAATGTCATATACGCTGAGTTCGTTGGAGGCGGACAGGAAGCAGGCCCTGCCCCGAGCCACGGAGAGATGTTCAACAAAGTCCCCTACGTCCACATCCCGGATGTCGTCCGCCTCGACGTCGTAAATCCCCAGGTTCCCGTACGCCGACCAAGCCACGTACCCGTCCTTGCCTTCTGGAAACCGATGCCAGAGCCGCGTGCCGCCGGAAATCAGTCTGCGATCGTTGGTGTCCACGTCGTAACTGTAAACGCACTGCCGATTGTACATTCCGCGCTGAGCGCTGTAGTAGATCGTGCGCCCCATCGCGCTGTACTGCAAATCAAGGTATGTCACGCCCCCCTCGACCGTGTAGACCTGTCCCGAGTCCAGGTCCTTGCAGAAGAGTTGGCGGTTAGTGTCATTGAAACTCTCTTTCCACATCACCAGAGAGCCGTCGATCTGCGGAAACTCCTTGGCCCGGCCACCCGTTGCGATGGGAAACTCCTGCTCGGTGACAAGGTTGTATCCGTAGATCTCGGCCTGCCCGCTTCGGTGGTCTTCCCAGACCACGATGTCGCCGGAAATGCTCGGCGCCTTCTGTTTGGCGACATGGTCGGTGATACGGATCGTTCGGCCCGGCTGAATGTCGCCGAGAAGGCTGGCGGAGAAGCCGTGGAGGGCCAGCAGGCAGGCGAGAGCCGCCAGCAGCGGCGTTGGGCGAATCGCGGGACGTTGGCTCCTCGTCGCGTCCGCGGCGTGCGGACGGGGATGGGAATGCGCGGCGGTCCTTCTCCGCCGCAACATGGCCGCGCCGCCCAGCACGAGCAGCGACAACGCGGCCGGCTCGGGGATGGGCGTCAGGACGAAAGGCCGGTCCCCTCCCGACGGATCCGTGCCGTGGCCGACGATGACGCCATGGTCGTTGATGGCCCTCGCGTCCTGCAGGTGTCCGCCGGGGCTGTCGACGATCATCGTGTTGAGGTCGTGGATTGCGCCGTCCTGCCAGAGGCAGGCGCGCGTCGTCCCGTGATCGTCGAAGTAGCCGACAACCTGCTCGACGTTGTTCAGTCCGATGGCCTGGGCGTGGTTCGCGTTTTCAAGGGGCAGCAGTCCCCGGGCCGGGTCCCAGAGGAACGCCCGGGGGGAGCTGGTCCCGCAGACCAGCCCCAGTTCGTTGATATCCGCCGGGAAGCCGGGCATCCCCATGCTGTAGGGGCGTCCGCGGAACCACCGGACCATGTCGGACGACCAGTCCCCGCTCCGCGCCCTGCCCACAATGATCCCGGCATCGTTGATCGCGGCGGCTCCGCCCTCGCTGTTGCCCCTGAGGTCGGGCAAGAGTTGCTCGGGGCTCAGGTAGTCCTCGCTGTAACGCGGATTCCATCCCATCTCGTCTGAACCGACGATCTGGCCCGCATTGTTGATGTCGTAAGCCACGGTGTTGGCATGGTCATGCCCCCAGCCCAGGTCAAAGACGCTCCCGTCGGCGTCCCACATCACGGCGTCCCACTTGGTGTAGTTCCACGACGTCCCGCCGGCCAGTCTCGTGCAATACCCCACGATCTGCCCGTGCTCATTGATCCCATGAGCGGAAGAGTTGAGCCCTCCCGCCAGCGTGTTGAGCAACCGCACAGTCCCCCCCTGCCAGACGAACCCCACATGGTCGCCCGCGGTCAGCCCCATCACGCCGACGACTTGACCCGCGTTATTCACGTCGTAGGCCACTCCGGAATCGCCCCAGCGTGTTTCCAGCCACTCCAGACGGTATTCCGTGGGGCCGGCCGCCACCGCCGACGTGAGCACCAGCGTGAACAGGGGCATGAGTATGCACGTCCACCGCCACGATCGCATCATGGATACCATAGGGGTTTTCATCATCGGACACATCCTCTCTGCCGCGGCGGTGCAACGACCCAGCCAACGGCTGTCGCCCACTGTTCGTTCCGAAGTCTTCACGCGACGACTGTCTATCCCGTTGCGTACGATACTCGTCTGCCGGGAACTCGGCCGGGGTGGCCTGGGCGGGAAGATGCGAAGGAGCGGGCGACGCTCCCACCCTCGTTGTCGATCGACCGGCTCAGGTCGATTCTGGCCTTGCCGCTCCACGCGAGCAAGACCATACTCTTAGAATAGACGAACTCTTATGCCTTGTCAACCAGAATCTTGACCACTTTCTTGGGGAACAACGGGGTCAGGGAAAGCGCCGGGCTAAACCGGCTTGGGATAGGGAATGAAAGAGTCCTACAGAGAAGACATAGCCAGTCACTCTGGCCTTGAACCGTACGCTGGCGACGGTGACGTCGCGGGTGTAGCATCGGTAAGAGGAAACGCAGGCCAGCCATTGAGCTCCGACATCATCACTTCCGTGTGCCGATCTTGTCCTGACCCGGAGAAGGCC
>JABMPG010000202.1 GCA_013203855.1 bacterium | reverse complement strand
TCGTACACCCCCGCCAGGGCAAGTCCGTCCAGATCCTTCTCCAGCCCCCGCAACACCGAACTGCTCTGCCCACGAGGGGTCACCCGAGACATCAGCCCCCCTCCCCCGACCGGAGCCAGAGTCCGCGTTTCGCCAAGACGCACCGGAAGCAGACTCTCGAGCGAGCTGCCCTTGTAAGCCCCGGAATGAAGCGTCTCCGGTCCACCGATCACAAGCAGTCCGCCCTTCTCCTCTTTCACGTAACGCTCGAGCAGTTTCAACTGCCCATCCGGCAGTAGACTCCTCGGGAAATCGCCGAGGATGATCACATCGTACTGCTTCAGCCCGTCCAGATCGCCAGGCAAAGGCCCCTGCAGGGTCAGATCATTCTCCGCCTGCATGTACAGCTTGCCCCCGCCGGTCCGGATCACGGTATCCAGCTCGATGCTCTCCTCGTGTTCCAAGGTCCGCCGCGCAAATTTGTAGACCCAGCGTAATGTCCCCTCCACGTAGAGAACCCGGATCGTCTCCTCGCTCACCAGCACCGTGAAGTCAAGCCGGTTGTCCGGCTCCACCCGATCGCCCGAAGGCGCGCGCAACGCTACGGAGTAATTCCGAGTGCCCTTGCGTTCGGGCTTGAAACTCAGCCTCGCCATCTGGCGCGGAGCATCGGACAACGGCAAGTTCTCCGTGTCGATCGGCCCCCCTTCCTCCAACAGTTCAACCTGCAAGTCTTCGCCGCCATAGCCCTCCTGGCTCAGATGGACCTTCACCTCGACCTCCTGTCCGAGATTAACTCGGGTCGGCACGTCCACCGACACGATGCCCACGTTCCGCCACGGATTGCCCGGATCGCTCTTCTGCCCGATGCCGATCGCATAGACCGGAGCCTGAAGATCCCGAGCGATCCGCTTCAGGTCGCCGCCGCCCGTGTCCACGCCATCGGTCGCCAGTACCACCCCTCGGATATGCTTCCCTCGCACGTCTGCGGCCAGGGACTGCATCGCCCCCGAAATATCGGTCGTCAGACCCGCCGGGTCCGGCCCGGGCGGCAGTCTGCTGTCCGGAGTTTCCCTCAGACCCGCGCTGAAACTGTAGAAACGGATCTCAGCCTTCTCGTCCAGCTTCCCACGCAACGAAGCATCCGGCGCGAGCAGAATGCGACGTGCCGTCTCGAAACGCGATTCCCCGTCTCCCATATCCCGATTGGCCATACTCATCGACGTGTCCACCAGCACGGCCAGGGAAGCATCCTCGGCCCAATTCCGCGCATACCTCAGTCGAGGATTCACCAGCCACAGAGCCACCAGGAGAGCCGCCAGCACCTGCGCGACCGCCACCACCCGATAGAGCCGCCTGCTCAACGCAGCCCGTGTCGGCCGATTCCAGTGCCACGCCAGAACCAAAACCGCGGCGGTCAATAGAAAGACCACCGCCAGTCCCCAGTTCGAGCGAAATACGATGTGAAGGTTATCTAGCATAGAAGAGAGTTCAGATTTTCAGGTTTGGAGTTTGGAGTCCTGGCGGTTCTCGAAAGCATTTGCGCGATGCTGGGATGCCTTCAGACCTCGCAGAGGGCGACGCACGCAATCGCGAACGGAGCCTTGAGCCGCTTACAGTTTTGCAGTCCATAGCCTGGGCTTCTTCCTCCTTTTCATTCCCCCGCCGGCAGATCGCGGCTTCTTCTCAAAAGCGCGTTGGATAGATACATCTCCAGCAAGAGCGCCACCAGCGCCAGCCCCATCAGCCACCCCGCCAACGGAAACCCCTTCGTGGCATGCGACAGCCGCAAAGCCACCGACTTGCCATCCCGCTCGATCCCCGCCAGGATCGACTCGGGCAAAAAACCTTTTACGGCCTCCTCCGGACTCCGCCGCAGATCGCTCTCGGCTGGCTCCGCGTTTACCGCCGTCATCACCGCCCGCTCCCCCGTCATCTCGATCCGGTAAAGCCCCGGGGTGTCCGCCTCATAGAAATCCGCTTCCTCCCGTCCCGCCGCGACGACCACGCGCTGAGTCTGCCCTCCCGGCAGACCCACACGTAGAATCCGCTCCCCCTCCGCCGGATTCAGACGAATCCGGAACCCCTCTTCCACGCTGCCCCCCCGCGCGGTCAGATTCCCGCTCGTTTCGGCATACTTCAGCGACTCGAACAGAATCGGCAGGAAGAGAGGCCGTAGCGGCAAATCGTTCCACCATGTATGCGGCCCCGTCGTCCAGATCAACAACGTGCCCCGATCCGATTGGGTCTCGATCAGCGCCGGTGCCCCACTCGTGAAACGCGCCAGCACCCTGTCATACGGTCCCAGTTTGCTCTCGTCCACCAAAAGGCACGCCTTTACCGCCACCGTCGAGAAGAGATCCGGGGCGCTCTGGGCCAGCAGTTCGAAAACCGGATGCTTCCGATCGTACTCACCGAATCCGACAGGCCCTTCGTCCGGCCCCTGAACCCACGTCCCTTTCGACGTCAGCCCCGCATAGGTGCGACCCTCGCCTCCATCGCTCAAGGAACCAAATTCCACCGACGGAAAAATCATCGCCCGCCCGCCGTCCTTCACATAGGTCAACAGATTCCGTTCCACCCGCTCGGGCATGTCCGGCGACTCCAGGCAGAAAACAAAGTCATAGCCCGACCAGTCCCCCGCCCCTGCCGTGAGATACTCCGAACGCGTGACCCGCACGGGCGACTCCCCCGAGTAGTTCGGGATCACGAGCGGAGCCAGAGCCGTCTCGAGAAAGACCGCTTCCCTCGTCGCGGCGCCCGACTTAGGTGTGACCAGGAAAGCCTCCACCGGCTCCAGAACACGCAACGCCACGTACCGAGAGTTGTCTCCTGCCAGGCCATCCGGCTCGACGCGGATCGACAATTCGGTCCAGCCCGACTGATTCACCACCCGATCGAAAGTCGCCTCCCCCGCGCTCTGAGGCTGAAGCGAAAGCGTCTGCCCGTCCACCTTCTGATCGTCCACCCAAAGCGACAACTCGGCGTCCGCCGGCTCCTCACCCGAGTTATAGACACGCGTCCTCACCCGCACCGGCGTCCCCGGAAAAGCCGCCTCCGGCCATACCGTCGCCTCCTGAACGCCCACGTTCGCTTCCTCGCCCCCGACGTCAATCCACTGAACGCTCCGCACCTCGCGCTCGATCTCCTCGCGGTCGAGGTCCGCTCCACCTTCCAATGACCTTGTCTGGAGATCGCCAATCACCCCCAGCGCCCGGTGCCGGTTCTTCGAGGCCTTCAGGGCATCCAGCGCTTCCCCGACCGCCGTTGCGAGGGGCCGTCCGCCATAGGACGCCTTCAGGTCCCCGATCAGATCCGCCAGCGAGGAGGGAGGCGACGCGGGAACCGAAAGGGCCGCCGGTGTTCGCCCGCTCGAAAGCACGATCAGCGCCTCCCCATCTTGAGGCGTTTCGCGCAACACGGTCTTCGCCTCTTCCAGCGCGCGATCAAAAAGCCGCACTCCATTCGAAGCCCGCTGCATGCTCATCGAATCGTCGATCACGATAGCCAGGCTCAGTTTTCCGAAGGCCACGTCACCCGCTGCCCGGGGCCGCAAAACCGGTTGGGCTAATGCCAGGACCAGCAGCAGCAGCACCGCCATCCGCAACGCCAGCACCAGAAAATCCACCAGCCGGTACTTCCGCGCGCTGCGCCGGTCGGTCTGCAACAAGAACCGGATCGTGCTGAAAGGAACACGCCGACGTTTCTGACGATGGATGAGATGGATGATCGGCGGCAGGGCGACCGCCACAAGACCGAGAAGAAAAGGCAACTGCAGGAAAACCAACGGTCCCATCCTCTACCCCAATCGCGCTCGTTTCCCCAGATACCGCAACAGGGCGATTTCGATGGGCTGGTCGGTCCGAAGC
>JABMPG010000201.1 GCA_013203855.1 bacterium | reverse complement strand
TCGGCAATGCCATCGAGGGCTAGAGTTCCCTTGGGAAGCGACCCATAGTTTTCGGGCCTTCCGAGTCGTCCGAATCGGAGGGGTTCACCGTCTTCCTCGCGGGCGTGCAGGTAGAGGGAGAGGTGCGTTTCGTCCTGGGCGTGTTTCGGAATGGCCGCGCGGAAAGTGAGGATCGCGTTCGCGGGCACCTCGGGCCGGTACCAGATCGTAGTTCGGGATTGGCGATCTGGGGCGATGCTCTTGAGGTGGAGACGGCCGTCGCGGGTTTCGACGAGGGCATTTCCTTCGACAACCCATCGCGCGAAAACATTCGGTTTTTCGAAATCTTCGCGCTGGAGCCACTCGACCTGGTATTTGTCGGCCCCAATTCGCACGGATTCGGTCTCTCCATGGGGGGGCAGGACGCCGGGATCTGTTTGGATTGCATGGTCACGGATGCGGGGGACGTCGATTTGGAAGTCGGCGGAGGTTTCGGGGCTGAAGGAAACGCTCTTGGCTGATCCGTCGGGCCAGGTCACGGTGACTTTGCGGGTTTCGTCGAACTGGATGGTGGGGGTGGTGTCTCCGTCGCGCCAGGCGGTGAGGGCGGTGAGGAATGCGAACTCGCGAGCGGGTTGTCGGTTCGTGATCCATAGATTGTGGCTCATCCAATTCTCTTCGGCGTCGAGGCGGTTGACACGGGAAAGGGCGGCGGTCCGGGCATCGAGAAAGTCTTCGCCGGTGATGCGATTCAGGAACCCTTGGCGCTTGGGCATGTCGACCATGTCGAGGGTATCGGGGGGGTTGCCGAATGAGACACGGGCGATCACGTTGTCCATCGGGTAAGTGAGGCGGGCGTTCTTCTTGTCGAGGTCGAGCTTGACGTTGGGATAGACGTGATAGAGCCAGGAGAACGAGGCGGGGTCGGCATCGGGGCGCATGGCGAGATCGTCGTACATGGCGAACCAGCGGCTTTCAAGAAACACGACGTGGCGATGCCAGCGCAGGAGGCCGGGGATGGTCTGGTAGGCGTGGGTAGCATCGCCAACCCAGTGGATATAACCATCACCTTCTTCGTAGGAGAGCAGTCGCCCCTGGAAAGGATAGGCGGGCTGCCACCAGCCGACGCGGGGGTCCTCATTCTCGCCCCATTCCTGACCGACGCCGTTGATGAGGATGACATTGTGGCTCATGGAGTGGCGTGAGTGGGGATCGGGATAGGCCATTCGTCCGCCGGAAGTGCCGATGGTCTGGCCGAGGGCATGCCAGACAAAGTCGTTTTCCGAGCGATAGGAGTGGCTGTAGCCGCCTCGTGGCCGGCACTTGAAGATCATGCCGAAGGCGTCGTCGAACGCTTTGGAGTCGGAGGGGCAAGCGCTGTCGACCATGACCCAGCCTGCTTCGGGGAAGAGGGCGTTCCTGGCAGGCCGGACGGGTTCGGACGGGGAGAACCGGTCGGCCGCGGCGATCTCGAACCAGGGGCTCAGGGACCAGATCTGGAGGCGTTCATCCGTGAGAACTGAATCTCCCACTATCCCGGCGAGAGATTGCCAGCGCTCCTGGGCTTGGGGATCGTTCGAAAGCCAGGAGACGACTCGGGCGATCTTCTGCATGACACCGTATCGGGCGGGAACATCTCCGGCGTACTCGCCGAAGGATAGGCGCTGAAGTCCAATGGGGGTGAGGTGAGTGAACCATTCATTGAGGCGCGCGTAGAGCGGGTTGTTTCCGATTTGGAGTTCGGGGAGAAGGAGATTGGCGCACAGTGAGGCGCGCAGCATGGTGTAGCTCTTGGCCGTGCCGTAGGCCAATCCTTCGTTCCAGGCTTCCTCGGGGCCGTGGGCGGCGGTGACTCCGGTGAGATAATGCAGGCAGAGGGGCGTGAGTTCATCCGACAGGGGATGATCGCCAGCGGTCAGGAGGACGGCGGGGAGGGCCCACATGAAGTTTTCGTAGGGATGGCTGGAGGCAAAAATGGCCACTCCATTGTGCCAAGCGAGGCCTTTGGATTCCAGAATCCAAGAGGCTGTTGTTTTGTAGATGCTCCCCAGGCGCCAGGCGATGGTTTCTTGCATGATCTTGCGTTCTTCGGGCGTCAGATCGGGGTACCACCAGTCGTAGCAGACGGCGAGGTGGCGCACGCATTGGGTGGCCCATTTGCTTGTGGCGCCGTGGTATTCGGGTGCGGTTCTACCTCCCGGCGCGAAGTTTGCGACCCGGAGGATGTAGTCCCGCGCGGGGCGGAATCGCTCGTCGCCTGTCAGATGCCAGGCGAAACTGGCGAGGGTCAGGCCTTGGGTGATCTCGTTCCACTGGCCGGCCTTGTCATATCGGGACTGGCCTTTTGCGTCGGTCTTCGGAAAGTCATTCCACCAGGGCTGGGTGGTGACGGCGTCGGCGGCGAGGAGGGTTTCGCGGAGCCAGGAGGCGGTGGGTTCCCTGGATTCGAGACGTTTCCGCCAGGCCTGCCAGTCGCCTTGGGGCGGACCGAGTCGGGGGTGGGGAAGGTCCGCGAGTTTTTGGACGGCGGATTCTATGAGAGTGCGGTCCCAGTCTACGGCGTTGTCGTCGAATGAGAAAGTTCTGACGGGGCTCCACTGCTCTGAATCGGTACCTGCGTCATAGCCGACGCGCCAGTGCCAAGTGGTTTTTTCGAGCACGGGAAGAGCGTTGTAGAAGTTGTAGGGTGTGTCGCGAATCTCGAGGTCGGGTCTGATGAAGTCGCCCGCTTGGGAGAGTTGAAGGGTGAAGCGTTTCAGTGTCGGCCGCAGGTCGGTGAGGTCCGAGAAAGCCTTCAGTTTCTGTGTTCCAGGGACGAGGGATTGGGGGAGGTAGGGCCAGGAGAATCGGGGCGGGTTGAGT
>JABMPG010000200.1 GCA_013203855.1 bacterium | reverse complement strand
GGACAACCCAAGCGAGGAGATCGTCGTCAAGACCGATGTTTTCTGCGTCACCTTCAACACGGCCGGCGCCTATCCGATCCGCTGGCAAATCATCGACCCGCGTTTCGCCAAAGCCTCCCAACTCGACGTGGAAGAGCGCCAGAAAAAGGGAGGCCCACCCCTCCAGGTCGGCCAGCCCCTTCCCCTGGAGATGATCCCCGAATATCCCGGCCTGGGGTCGGACCGCGATTTCCCTCTCATGATTGTTCTCAAGGAGACGGGCGGCCGGTTTCTGGAGTCCTTCAACTGGCGGACCTATGACGTGGAGGGGCCGAAACTCAACGCGAGCGGCGAAACCGTACTGACCTTCCGATCGCCGATCACAGACGAGGGCCTTCAGGTCACTAAGACTTTCCGCTTCCCGCCCAGCAGCTATCTGGTGAGCCTGCGCGTGGAAGTGAACAACGCCACCGATCAGAGCCGTTTCAACTTCGATTTCTCCGAGACCAGCCAGCCGGGCCTGGGCCTGATCTGGGGGCCCGGAATCGGCAATCCCTACTATCATGACCGCTGGGACGCCTCAATGTACATGGTGGCCGCCTATACAGGAGAGGATATCCTCGAAAAGCGTTTCGGAAACTGGCAGAAGGCACAGAGCGAGGGGGCCCTGCAGGAGTCTTTCTCGGGCAACCTGAAGTGGGGCGCGGTCGACTCGCGTTACCTGATGGCCACGCTGATCCCGGACGCGGGCACTTCCCGGGTCCGGGGCGTCGTCAAACGCCAGTTCGTGCCCCAGCGCGAATCACTGCGCAAGGACATGGCCCACCCCATCGTCGCCGAAGTCTACAGCAATCCGTTCGTTCTCAAGCCCGGCGAGGACCGCTACTTCGACTATCAGATCTTCGCCGGGCCCAAAAAGCGCAGCCTCCTGGTGCAGATAGACGAAGAGCACGACTACGGCCTGCGTCGGATCATGTTCCACAACAGCATCTGGCTCATCCGGGTCCTGTCCGTCTTCATGCTCGACCTCCTCGGCTGGCTCCATGGCAAGACCAACAACTACGGCGTCTCGATCATCCTTCTGACAATCATCATGCGCCTGCTCACCCAGCCCTTCACCCACCTGGGCATGAAAAGCCAAGCCCGGGTGATGGCCGAGCAGAAGCGCATCAAACCCCTCATCGACGCGATCAACGAGAAGTTCAAGGACGAACCCCAGAAGCGCAGCGCCGAGACGTGGAAAACCTACCGCGAGCACGGGGTAAATCCCTTGGGCATGATGAAAGGCTGCGTCTGGATGCTGGTCCAGCTCCCCATCTTCTTCGCCCTGTACCGACTACTGGTGGGGGCCATCGACCTCCGGGGCGAAAGCTTCCTCTGGATCAACGACCTGACGGCGCCCGACGCGCTTTTCACGCTGCCTTTCACACTGCCCTTCATCGGGGACAAACTCAATATCCTGCCCATTCTCATGGGAGGCAGCCAACTCATTGCCCAGCGCCTGCAATCCTCTAATGTCCAGGACCCGAACCAGAAGATGATGGTCACCATCATGCCGATCATGTTCGTCTTCATCCTGTACAACTTTGCCGCCGGACTCAGCCTCTACTGGTTCGTCTCGAACCTCTGGCAGATCGTCTTCCAGATCTTCGTCAACAAACGAGTGCGCGAAGAGGCCGAACAGAAAGCTCACCGGGCTTTTGAGGAAAAACAGAAGGCACGAGAACAGGGCGAACCCCTCCAGAAAAAAACTCGGGATGGCAAGCCGGGCGTGCGGGAGCGCTTCATGGGCTATCTCGAGAAGAAGGCCAAAGAAGCCGAGCGCATGAAAAAAGGCAAGTAGCCTTGACTTTATGTCCAAAATGGGCAATTCTGACCCAGCCCGATATCGGAGTTTCTCAGCATGGAGGTCGGCCCAAAGATGGAGACCATTCGGATCACCGCGGAAAACCGTGAACAAGCCCTTCGAGAGGCCTTGAGCCGACTCCGGCTGCCGGAAGAAGCCCTGGACCTGGAATGGGGTAAGGAAGAAGAAGACCTGCTGCCCGGCGCCCGCGCCCATGTTTCCCTCAGTGTCTGCGTCCGCCCCGAATATGTGACCGGAATCTTTCAGGACGTCGCGGATGTCATGCTGGACAGAATGGGCTTCTCGCACGAGACCACCATCAAGGAATGCCACGGGATGTGGCTCGTCCAGATCGACTGCGAGGAATCGGAAATCCTCATCGGGTACCAGGGCGAGACACTTGACGCGCTGCAGCACCTGGTGGCCCGCATGACGGACGTGAGCGGACGGGAAATCCCCCTCGTCATGCTCGACGTGGGCCAATATCGCGAAAACCGCATCGAGCGGCTGAAAAAAGTGGCCGACGACCTCTGCGAGGCCGTTCTCGAGAACGACGTGGAAGAATACTTCGACCCGATGAACTCCGTGGACCGAAAAATCGTCCACACCCTGCTCAAGGACAAGACAGGTATTCGAACCTTCAGCCGGGGAGAAGACGAAGACCGAAAAGTCTACATCGCGCCCGAATAAAAAAGTGTTTACAGTTTGCATCTAGCAGTTTACAGTTTTTCGGTCTCAGGTTCGGAGCGCAGGGCTCAGACTCCCACCTGTAGAACTGTGACCTGGTTGCCCCAAACTCATAGACCCGAAGGATCATCGCAATGTCGAACGACACTCAGACCCAAACCCAACAGTGGATCGATCGGTATGAAGCCGTGATGTGGAACACCTTCGGCCGGCGGCGGATCGCCCTGGCCAAAGGACTTGGCAGCCGCGTGTGGGACCTCGAAGGCAACGAATACCTCGACTTCCTGACCGGCATCGCCGTCAACAACCTGGGGCACTGCCACCCGCGCATCGTCGAGGCAATCCGCAAGCAGGCGGAAACGCTCATCCACTGCACCAACCTTTACTATATCCCGGCGCAGATCGAATGGGCCGAACTCCTCGTCAACCACGCCTTCCCCAGCCGCGTCTTCTTCTCCAACTCGGGCGCGGAGGCCAACGAGGGCATGATCAAACTCGCCCGGAAATACGCCAACGCCCACTTCAAGCCCGAACGCCGCACCATCGTCTGTTGCCGCAACTCCTTCCACGGCCGGACCTTGGCCACCCTCAGCGCGACCGGCCAAGAGAAGGTTCAGAAGGGCTTCGAGCCCCTCATGCCCGGCTTCAAATTCGTCGATTTCAACGACTGCGACGGCATGCGCAACGCCATCGACGACCAAGTCTGCGCGATCCTCGTCGAGCCGGTCCAGGGCGAAGGCGGCGTCTATCCCGCCACCCAATCCTTCATGGACACCCTCGCCGACCTGCGCGAGAAACACGGCCTCCTGCTCCTTTTCGACGAGGTCCAGACCGGTCTGGGCCGGACCGGAAAGAACTTCTCCTATGAGCACTTCGGCGTGATTCCCGACGCCCTGACCCTCGCCAAGCCCCTCGCGGGCGGGCTGGCCGCAGGCGCGATCCTGGCCAAGCCCGAGGTCGCCGAGGTCATGCAGCCCGGTTCCCACGGCTCGACCATAGCGGGCAACCCCCTCGCCGCGGCGGCAGGCAAGGCCTATTGCGAGATCCTCTTCGGCGACAAACTAGCCGACAGGGCCGCGAAGGTCGGAGCCGAGGTCGCCAAGGAACTGCGCACCTGGATTGACGAGATCCCCGCCGTCACCGAAATCCGGGCACTGGGCCTCATGATCGGCATCCAGCTCGACCGGCCCGGCGGAGCCATCGTGGAACGCTGCGAAAAACGCGGCCTCCTCGTCAACTGCACCAACAACACCGTCATCCGTCTCCTCCCGCCGCTGAACGTCAGCAAAGAAGACTTCCGCCAGGCCCTCGACATCCTGCGCGAAGAAATCAAGAAAGAGAGTTAGCTGTTTGGGGTCTAGAGTCCCGAGTCACTTCCTACACTGAAGGCACTCGCAACCCCAAACCCAAGACTCAGAACTCCGCTTGTGGCCAAACGCGAACCCTTCCGCACCGTCCAAGGCGTCACCTATCTGCGGACCCCGGTCCACACGAAGATCATTACGCCCGACGACGACATCGTCGAACTGATCGACGAAGTCACCCGCGACCAACGCCGCGTTGGCGACATCCTGGTCGTGGCCGAAAGCCCCACCGCCATCTCCCAGGGACGCGCCATTCCAGAAAAAGACATCCATATCGGCCTTCTCGCCCGGCTTCTCTGGCGCGGCGTCCGCAAGGTCCCCTATGGGATCGGCCTGCGCAGCCCCGCTACGATGCAATGCGCCATCAATGAGACCGGGGGCGCGCGAATCATCCTCGCCAGCCTCGTCGGATTTCTCGGCAAACTCCTCGGACGCCGCGGCGACTTCTACCGCATCGCCGGAATGCAGGCCGCCACCATCGACGCCGCCCACACCAGCCCCGTCCCCCCCTACGACCAGTGCGTCATCCTC
>JABMPG010000199.1 GCA_013203855.1 bacterium | reverse complement strand
CTGAGAGATAACGGCCTTCAGGTTGTGCGCCAACAGTTCGAGAATCATTTGCTCTTCGCGCTTCTCGAAAAAGTGCAGAACGCGGTTGATCGTCTGTTTGGCATCCGAGGTGTGCAGGGTGCTGAAGACGAGGTGGCCTGTATCCACGGCCTCGATGGCTGTCGCCACGGTTTCGCGGTCGCGCATTTCCCCAATCATGATGATATCCGGGTCGAACCGCAGAATGCGCCGCATCGCCACATTGAAACTCGGGCAGTCCAAGCCGATCTCCATCTGGTTGATGATGCACTGATCGTCCTGAAACAGGTATTCGATCGGATCCTCGATGGTGACAATGTGGGCGCGACGGGTCCGGTTGATCCGGTGAAGCAGCGCCGCCAGCGTCGAGGATTTTCCCGAGCCGGTGATGCCGGTGACCAGGACAAGTCCGCGATTCAGGCGCGTGAGCTTCTCGATCACCTTGGGCAGGCTCAACTCTTCAAGTTCCGGTGGCTGCGGCGTGATCCGTCGGCAAGTGATGCTGATATGGCCCCGCTGATGGAAAGCAGCCACGCGGAACCGGCCGAGGCCGGGCATGTTGTGGGCGAAGTCGGCCGCGCCCTCGGTGTCAAAGGTATCCTGAAGCCGGGGGGGCAAGATCTCACGCACCGCCTGCTCGAGATCCTCATCGGTCAGAACGGGGTGTTTGACCGGGGTCAACTTTGAATTCACCCGCAGAACGGGCGCCTGATCCCACTTCAGATGGATATCCGAGGCCTTGACCTGGAACGAGCCCTCAAGCAAACGTGTCAGATTCATTCTTCTTCCCTCTCCTTACTCGAACTTCTCTCTAGCCGGCCTCGCCAGGCTGCCGCTTCCAGTGTTGACGCCCCCGTGCCGATGTTCCGGTCAGAGTCGGATGGCGCCGGGCCGAAGCCCAACGCGGCCAGATCCCCTCGTTCACCCGCAACGCCCGACGAAAAGTCGCCGTCCGGGGCAACCGATCTCTCGATGCCCGAGCCGAGGGCTGGAAGGCCGCGGAGTCCAGAACAGTCGCGGTGTCCTCTTCCGGGTCGGATCCCCCAACGTGCTCCTCTTCGTTTCCATCCCCGGCGGCCGCTTCTCCGACCGGGGTGTCCCCTTCGCATGCCGGTTCGGTCAATTCGGCTTCCGGCTCGGCCAGTTCTTCCTCCGGCTCCTCTTCCACAATCTCCGCGGACGGGCTGAAGCCCTCAAGCAGTTCCAGCACCCGGTCGTTGCCGAAATGCTCCGCCCAGTCCTGCAGTTCCTCACGAATCTCAAAATTCCCGATGACCAGCCGCAAAGGTGGCGCGCTCACCACGTCCCCCGGCGCCAGGGCCTTGTCCCCCGCGTCGCATTCCACATCCAACCCCGCCACCTTGCCCCGCGCGCCCTCCACCCGAAACCGGCACGACGGACCTTCCGAAAGCGGACCCAGGAGCAGCATCGGGCTGCCGGATCTGGCGAAACATGCCCCAAACAGCGAATTCCAGAGCGCGTCCCCCTGCACCCCCACCAGGCGCGGCGCGCGGCCCGGCCGTCTGCTCGCCAGAGTCCGCAAGTCGTGTAATCCCAACGCGCACGCTCCCGGACCCTCCACCGGTATCCGAAGCGGAAAAAGACTCGCCAGGAGGATGCCCTGGGATGAGACATTCGTGAACCGCGTCTCGAGCCGCAGCCGTCCCGCGTCCTCCAGAACGAGCGACGTCTCCGCCTGAATCCCCGAAACGGGCTGCCAGGTCACTGATATGGCCCGGTCCAACGTGGCGAAGCCCGCCACCCCCTCGGGACGGGACGGCCGCGTCGCGCCAGCTGGCATGAAAGCAGGTTGAAGGGATAAAATGCTGTTCGAATCAGGATCTTCCAGAAGAAAGCGCTCCTGATTGATCGCCAGAGTCAACTTCCCCAATGTCGTCGCGTACGCGTCAACCATGCAAAACCTTTCCATAGGCGGCCGGGATAGAAGAGGAGATCAGAAAGGGCAGGAGAACCCGACGAATCCGGCGCAAAAATCCGACCTTTCTTTCTAATCGTACCCGTCCGAACAGGCAAGGGAAAAGTAGCCTCAGAAAGTCTACGATGCAAGGAAGACCTGGCCGGTTCGTCTCTTGGCCTCCAGTCTGTTCGCCAGGGGATGAATGGCTCGTGAGAGGCAAGACTCGTATCGTTTCCGCCTATTCTTCTCCCCGTTGAATCGTACATACTTGTCATTTGTTTCCAGTGTGGCATTCTCTTGCCGGGTCCGAAATCACACCATCTCTTTTCAGATAGGGGACGTGATTCGAGGAAGTTACGAGGTAACAGCCCTCGTTCTGCGTTGGTATTTCATAGGGCACACGCATAGATCGCCCGCCTCCAGCTCATACTCCTCTCCCCCACGCCGGAATATGCCCTCTCCTTTCGTTACCAGTCGCAGGTCGCAGCCTTGGCGAACCCCCGACCGACGCAGGGTCCCGTCATTGTGAATGGACAGCACATCGTCACGCCGGGGGGCAAGTGTTGTTCGTCCCAAGGAAAGACGGTGCGCCGATAGGTTTCCATGCGACAAAACTACACAAAACTGCATGAATTATCCACCTCGATCCGGTTGACAATAACAGCGCGCCGCCAATAATTGGCTGAAGTGAGCGGGAAAACAGAGTCTTCGCCTGGCACATTCCTGTTTCGATACACATTTAGGTGGTGTTCGGCAAATACTGCGGTCCATATTCCGATTCCTCTGGAGGGTTCGAAAAATGAGAAAGATTTGTCCTTTAGAACATCACGTTTCCCTTTGGGTCCTCAGTGTTCTTCTGTTGAATCTTATAGGCACAAAAGACGCATCCGCTACCATCGTCTATACGGTCGATCACCCGATTACCACGCAGGCGAAGTGCTGGATACATGCCGTCGAAGAGGCCGGCGACTACCAGATTGGGATGGCCTGGATCGAGGTGAAATCGGGCAACAAGGTTCCGGTGGAGGTCTTCGTCAATTCAAATCGGGTCAAGGTGTTGTATGCGCCCGTGGGAGAAGTGACCCGCTTCGAGACGCGGCTCGAGGGTCTGGCCGTGGGCGATGAGATCCGGGTCAAGGTCACGCCCAGCGAATCGGCCTACCGGATCGGCTATCAGATCGCTTTCGCCACGCCGACCTTCGACGGTCTGCCGGTTTTCAATGTCGCCGGTTATGGCGCCGCCGGGGACGGAACGACCGATGACCGGACTGCAATTCGCAAGGCGGTCGACGCCGCCATCGCCGCCGGAGGAGGCATCGTCCGCTTCGACGGGACGAAGACGTACCGTGTCATCGGCGACAAATCTCCCAACATTGAGAACCTGTTCGATTTGGTTGGCGTAGGCGGTATCAAGATAGAGGGGAATGGCGCGAATCTTGTGCTTTATCCGCCGGACCGTTTGGCATATATTGACAATTCGGAAAACATCCAGGTGGACGGGTTCACGGTGGACTACGATCCCCTCCCGTATTACCAGGGGACGATTGATGCCATCGACGTTGCGAATCTGACGGTGGATATCACCGTTCCGGATCGCTATGAGGTCCCCCTGGTCGGGCCGAACACGCTCCCTGCCGGTTGGCCGTTCTTTACCTACACTTTTGTTCCGGACTCTCCGGGCGCGCGCACCGGCACAGGCAGACACCTCTATATCGACTCGACGGAGAGGATCGAAGACCAGGCTCGCAAGATACGACTCCATGCCAGAAGCAATATGACCCCCGCCCTCCAGCACGCGGTCGACAGGGGCGCGACCGAGATTATCGTTCCGCATCGTGACTATGGGCACAGGGGAGTCTTCAGTCTATCGGTCAGACGCAGCTCCCGTGTCACGGTGAGCAACGTTCTCTTCCACTTGCTGCCGCACTTGGGGATTCAGCCGGCAGAGAATGTGGGGCCGGTCACATTCTCAAACGTCGATCTGCTCGTAAAGGACCCAGGCACTGAATTATTCTTCAGTTGGAGGGGCGCATATTCGGTCACGGGGCACAACCGATGGGGCTTCCTGATCGAAGATGGAGACTGGAACGGTTCGGCCATGTACGACGACTTGTTGGCTTTTTACACAAGAACACAGGATGTCATGGGTGTGGATGGCCAAACCCTCGACCTGAAGTTTAACATAGAAGTACACGCGGGTCTCTTCCGCCCGGGGGACTGGATCAGCGTCTGGACGGAGGACCAGACCCGGCTTCGCGGGATGTCACGAATTGCCAGGGTCGGTGCGGAAAGGGCCGACCACACGTTCGATGTTACACTTGAATCGCTGCCTCCGGGCACGAGGGTAAACGACGTCGCCATCAATGAAGAACTCTATAACCGTGACACCCTCGTGAGAAACTGCACCAACCGGGACGTGGGGGCCTCAAATTCGAGCACGCGGCTCCGGACGGGCGGTCACTTTCTCAACTGCGATTTCGAGGACGTGAACATTTACACCGAGTTCGACAGGACCTTTCATTCTGTGCGTGCGAGAAACCTGGTGTTGGAGAACTGCACCATTCGCCCAACGGACCACGGCAGGATCCTCCTCTACAGAGCCATTCATCCGAAGATTATCGGCTGCACGCTGGACAACATCTTTGTTCTCATCGGCGGAGACACCGATTCGGCCTGGCTCCAGGGGAATTCCTGGATTAACATGACGGGGAATATAGTCGAGATGACAGACGACTGCGAGGCCTGCCTCTTCGGAGATTCGACCCGCAACGGCAGCGCGGAGAACCTTTCCGACTGGGTGAAGACGGATGCCACTTCGACCATCCGTTACTCCGCACCATCGGATTATCCTGCGGATCTCCCGCCTCTTCGATAGAAAATGGGTGCCGGTGGCCAAACAGGAACCGATATTAGACGAGAAGTAAGACATGCAAATGAAAACACTTCGATTGTTCAGCCGCCGCATCCGAATGCAGTTCCTGGATGTCCTACTGTTCGCCTTTCTGGGCAGTGCAATCTCTTTCGCCACCAACGTCTATACCGTCGATCAGCCCGTCACGACCGAGGCGAAGCTCTGGACGCATTCGGTCGCGGAGGCCGGCGACTACCAGATCGGTATGGCCTGGATCGAGGTGAAGTCGGGCAACAAGGTTCCGGTGGAGATCTTCGTCAATTCGAGCCGCGTGAAGGCGTTGCACGCCCCCGCCGGAGAAGTCACGCGATTCGAAACCCGACTGGAAGCGCTCGTCGCGGGCGACGAGATACGGGTCAAGGTCACGCCCAGCGAATCGACCTACCGGATCGGCTATCAGATCGCCTTCGGCACGCCGACCTTCGACGGTCTGTCGACTTTCAATGTCGCCGGTTATGGCGCGGTCGGGGACGGGACGACCGATGACCGGATCGCAATCCGCAAGGCGGTCGACGCCGCCATCGCCGCCGGAGGAGGCATCGTCCGCTTCGACGGGACAAAGACGTATCGTGTCATCGGCGATACATCGACCAACATCGAGAACCTGTTCGACCTGGTTGGTGTAAACAGTATCAAGATAGAGGGAAACGGCGCCACGCTTGTGCTTCATCCTCCGGATCGCCTGGCGTATGTTGATAATTCGGGAAACGTCCAGATCGACGGGTTTACGGTGAACTACGATCCCCTCCCGTATTACCAGGGGACGGTTGATTCCATCGACGTTGCGAATCTGACCGCCGACATCACCGTTCCGGATCGCTATGAGGTTCCCCTAATAGGGGCGGACACGCTCCCTGCCAGTTCGCCGTTCTTTGCCTGGACATTTATTCCGGATTCTTCCGGTGCCCGCACCGGGGAAGGCAGGCACTTGTATATCGATTCCACGGCCACGATTGAAGGCGAAGCTCGCAAGATACGCCTCCAAGCCAGCAGTAACATGGCGCCAGCGCTTCAACATGCGGTGGACAACGGCGTTACCGAGATCATCGTTCCGCACCGTGACTATGGTCACCGGGGACATTTCAGTCTCTTGGTTATGCACAGTTCCCGTGTCAAGGCGAGCAACATTCTCTTCCACTTGATACCGCACTTGGGGATTCTCCCAGGAGAAAACGTGGGCCCCGTCACATTCTCAAACGTTGACTTGCTGATAAAAGACCCAAGCACGGAACTCTTCTTCAGTTGGCGGGGCGCGTATTCGGTCACGGGGCACAACCGCTGGGGCTTTCTGATTGAGGATGGAGACTGGAACGGTTCTGCCATGTACGACGATACGCTGGCTTTTTACACGAGAAGACAGGATGTCATGGAGGTGGACGGCCAAAGCCTCAACCTGGAACTTGGCGAATACGCGGATATCTTCCGCCCGGGGGACTGGATCAGCGTCTGGACGGAAGGGCAGGCCCGGCTTCGCGGGATGTCGCGCATTGTCAGCGTCGGGACCAAAAAAACTGATGGCACGTTCGATGT
>JABMPG010000198.1 GCA_013203855.1 bacterium | reverse complement strand
TGCCCAAGGCCTCCGAAACCAACAAGGAATCGCCCCCCAGCCCTCCCGCCCGTGCCCCGCCCCGTTTCACCCGTGAAGGATCGAGGGGGGGCGACAGGGCTTCGGCTTTTTCTTGCGAATCCGGATTCTTTCTGGTAGGAATTCTCGTGACAGGTCGTTTGGCTGGAAGAAGAAGGAGAGCCCATGCCACCCCGGAAAGAATTCTCACCACTGAGTTTAGTGCTCACTTTGGTTTTGATAACGGCTTGCGCCGGCGTGGTGCTCGCTGCCGTGAAACAGATCACGGAAAAGCCCATTGCGCAGGCTAAACGCCAGGAAAAACTGCAGGCCATCGAAAACGTCTTGCCCGAACATACCAACGCCCCCGACCAGGAAGTGGTTCAGGTCGGCGAGTATGCGCTCTACCCCGGCTTTAACGCGGCGGGCGAGTTTGTGGGCGCGGCGGTCGAGGTGGGCGATGCGGGCGGCTACGGCGGAAAGATCACGCTGATGATCGGCCTTGATGCCGAGGGCCAAGTCTGCGGCATCCAGGCGACTCAGCTCAACGAGACGCCGGGGCTGGGCGATGGCATCACGAAGGGCAAGTTTCTCGATCCCCTGATGGGCAAGGGGCGGGACGACATGACTTGGCGGGTGACCAAGGATGGTGGGGACGTGGACGGCGTTACGGCGGCGACGATTTCGTCACGGGCGGCCTTGCGGGCCATTTCCGTGGCCTTCGAAGTATTCGCGCAGTATCGCAACAAGGCCCTGTCCGATGCTCCGGCCGTGACGGGCGCCACGCCCTACAACCAGGCTTGGGCACAAGACGCGCGGGCCAAGGTGACCCGGTAATTTTCTCCCAAAGGAGACGGCGGTGAACTACGGACGGGAGTTTGGCAAAGGCATCTGGCAGGAGAATCCGGTGCTGCGCATGCTGCTGGGCATGTGTCCGACCCTGGCGGTCACGACTTCGGCCATCAACGGCGTCGGTATGGGCCTTTGCACGGCGGCGGTTCTTCTCGGATCGAACGTGGCGATCTCGCTACTGCGAAACCGCATTCCACCCAAGGTCCGCATCCCTTGCTTCATCGTGGTCATCGCCTCCTTCGTGACGGTGGTGGACCTGCTGATGAACGGTTTCGCCCATGAGCTTCACAAGAGCCTGGGGCTGTTCATCCCGCTGATCGTGGTGAACTGCATCATCCTGGGTCGGGCCGAAGGTTACGCCTCGCGCCACGGGGCTCTGCCTTCCATGGTCGACGCCCTCGGGATGGGGCTGGGCTTCACGCTGGCCCTGTTCGTCGTGGGCGGTATCCGCGAAGTTCTGGGCAACGGCACGATTCTGGGTGCCCGCGTCCTGCCTGAAATGTACCAGCCAGTGATCGTGATGGTGCTGGCTCCGGGCGCTTTTATCACGCTGGGGTTCGTCCTGGCGGGAATGAACAAGATCGAGGCCCTGTTCAAGAAATAGCTGACCACGCGAGGTTCTGCCATGGAAGTCTTCACCACCTATATCCTGATCGTCATCAACGCGCTTCTGGTGACGAACGTGATTTTTGCCCGGTTCCTGGGCATCTGCCCTTATCTCGGCGTTTCCAAGAAGATCAGCACTTCGCTGGGGATGGGCGTGGCCGTGGTTTTCGTCATGACCCTCGCCGCCGTTGTGACGTGGCCGCTTCAGACGTATGTTCTGGAGAATCCGAAACTCGACCTGGCCTACTTGCAGACGATCGTTTTCATCCTGATGATCGCCTCCCTGGTGCAGTTGGTCGAGTTGATCCTGAAGAAGACTTCTCCGCCCCTGTATCGCGCCCTGGGGATTTACCTGCCGCTCATCACGACGAACTGCGCCATCCTCGGCATTGCCATTCTCTCGATCCAGGAGCGGATGAACTATCCGAAATCGATCGTGTTTTCGGCGGCGTCGGGCATGGGTTTCACGCTGGCGCTGCTGATTTTCGCGGGGATTCGCGAGCGGCTGGAACTGACGCCGGTTCCGAAGGCGATGCGAGGCGCGCCCATCGGACTGATCACGGCCGGCATCCTCGCGCTGGCCTTTATGGGCTTTTCCGGCCTCGGGGCGCACTGAGGCGGTCGCTTGGGATGTCGTTTTTTTTGGAAAAGTTGCTTGCATTGAAGGGCAGTTGCGATATAGTGTTTCCCGCTTTCATGATGAAAGCCAAAAAAATAGAAGGGGGTATTTATGCGAAACGATGGAAAATGCGACCCTTACCCAGAACGGTTTTTGTGGCCAGCGGGGCCAGATTAAGTTCGCTGGAATACACCTGATTATTGAGCTGTGGCAAGCACAGCACATGACGGACCCTTCCAGCATTCGCGCCATTATGATCGAGGCCATCGAGGCCTGCGGCGCGACCCTTCTCAGCATCGATCTCCACGTCTTCTCTCCTAACGGAGGCGTCTCGGGGGTCGCGGTACTTCAGGAATCCCACATCAGTATCCACACCTGGCCGGAGTATGAGTACGCCGCCATGGACGTTTTTGTCTGTGGCACGGTTGACCCGTATCTGGCCCTGCCGGTTCTCCGGGAGCGATTTCAGCCAGGGAGCATGCAGGTGGTCGAGGTAAAAAGGGGGATTTTCTGAGCCGATATGAACCACTCCACCAACTTTGAATGGGTCACCGAAACCCTGACTCCGGACGCCATCACGCAATACCAGGTGCGTGAGGTTCTTGGCCGGGAAGACACTCCTTTCCAGAGCATGCAGCTCGTGGATACTGTGCGCTATGGCCGCATGCTCCTTCTGGACGGAGTTGTCCAGACGACAGAGAAGGATGAGTTCATCTATCACGAAATGATGACGCATGTGCCCCTGTGCAGCCATCCCGCCCCTCGCCGGGTCCTCATCATCGGCGGCGGAGACGGGGGGATTCTGCGGGAGGTCCTGCGGCATCCCGACGTGGAAGAGGCCGTCATGGTCGAGATTGACGGGCGGGTGATCGACTTTTGTCGAAAATACCTGCCTACGATCAGCAATGGCGCCTTTGACGATCCCCGTGCGGCGATCGTTATCGATGACGGAGCCAAGTACGTGAAGGGTTCTCACGATCCCTTCGACGTCTGCATCGTCGACTCGCCCGATCCGATCGGCCCGGCCCGGGTCCTTTTCCAGAAGGACTTCTACGGGAACATCGCCCGGCTTCTCACCGACCAGGGCATTTTTGTTCGGCAGACCGGCTCCACCTTCGTTCAGCCCGCGGAACAGAAGGAGACGCTGCAAATCCTCCGGGAGATTTATCCTTTCAATGCCTTGTACGTGTACGCGGTGCCGACGTATGTGGGCGGTTTTTTCTCGAGCAGTTTTTCCTCGCGGAAGATCGATCCGGCCACCGTCCCCGCAGAGTTGATCCACAAACGGTTCAGTAAACTGGTCCCTGGGACCAGCTATTATAACCCGGGTCTACATCTGGCAGCGTTCCAGCTCCCGGAGTACGTGAAAGGAAACCTAGCAACATGACCACGAATGCGACCCTGATCCCCGAGACCTGTTCCTCCCCCAAAGTTACCTTTGGCTGGGAGTTGATCCTGGACCTTTATGAATGCGATCCCTATAAAATCTCGACGGGCGAAGAGATCCAGAGATACGCCCGCGAGCTGTGCCAAGTCATCGAGATGAAGCCCTACGGCGAGGCGCAGATCCCCTACTTCGGCGAGAACTGCGAACACACCAAGGGCTACTCGCTCTTGCAGTTCATCGAGACGAGCTCGATCACCGGCCACTTCTCCGAAGGCACCGGGGCCTGCTACATCAACATCTTCTCCTGCAAGCCCTACAACATGGAGACAGCCCAGTCCTTCACCCGCGACTTCTTCGGCGCCAAGCGAGTCAACGCCCGCTTCCTGGTCCGCGAATAGTCGATCAGAGACACCGATCACTTCAAAGCCCGGCCTCTTCCCAGGGGCCGGGCTTTTTCGTGGCGCCAAACAGCGCTTCTCCGCAGATCTGGGGCCACCGCCAATACTGTTCCGCACGCTTCGTGCTGCTGGGTTCGGGCGGTGCTTCGGCCTGTTGGTGTTCGGGGGACAGTTTCTTGCCGCTGTCGTGGGGGTTGGCTGGTCCCGCATGAATTCTTGCGTTTCAGGGGCTTCACGCCCCCGCTGTGCCGCGATTTTCCCTTTCTGAAAAGCGCAAAAATCCCTTGGTTTCAAGGTCCAAAACTGTTGTGCACAGGTGGCGACTCGACGCGCGCCGATCCGGTCCGCGGCCATCCCCAGCGTGTGCGACAGGGAGGCCGCCACCATCGACTTCACAATCGTCAGCCAATCGTACAGACCGTCCCGTTCCGGCAACGTCTTCCCGGCCTTGCGCCACAGCCCGAGCCAATACGCCAGCCGCTCGACCGGCCCCAGGCCGCCAGAGGCCGTCACCTTTTTCCGGCGAGAATTCAACCTTGATGCTATGGGGCGGTTTCTGCCTCAATTCTGTCACCATCGGG
>JABMPG010000197.1 GCA_013203855.1 bacterium | reverse complement strand
GCCGCCATCCCATCCCGTATCGGCGGCAAGTTGAACCTCGTCGGGATCGTAATCCTGGGTTCCGTTGATGTTGAAATAGCTGAGATGAGCGCCGATCCCGGCCGCACCATAGCCGACCCACGCCACGCCACGGTCCTCGTCGCAACTATCCTGCCTGCTGTAGAGAACTCTCCACGCGCCGTAATAGATGTCGGTCTCGCCAGAGGCTTTTTCGCGGGTCCAGTGCTTCTTGCTATCGTCCCAGCCGATGATCTGAACCCAGTGATCCAGGTCTTCTGGGTTGGCGCGAGTGAGTTGATAGGGGACGGAAAAATTCTCGCCGGTGTCAAACCAGAGGGGCGCATATCCGTCGGCACCGAGCCGCCAGGCAGAAGCGCGGTCGAGGGACATGGCGCAGGTGACGGGACCGTGCTCGAGGATCATCTGCTTGATTGTGCCGATGCTCTTGTTGAGATAGACCAAATCGTCGCCCGTCGCGTCCCGGTCAATCAGCCAGGCAAAATACACTCCGCTATTTTCCGGGATTTCACGGTATTCCACGCCGCTCATATCGCCGCGATAGTGCCATTCCGACACGTTGCGCAGGCGACTTTCACTCAGGCGGCTCCATGGCAGCAATTCGGCCAACCAGTCCTCCACGTCCTCCGAAACCGCTCCGTGCTGGGAGAGATAGGACGCAGTCAGAAAGGGATTGCCGGTGGGGTTGGTGTAGAAATTCAGAACGTCCTGCTCGGAGTAGTCTGGCGCGGTGTACTCGGCGGGCAGGTCAACGAGATCGGGGTAGTCGTTGATGATGGTGTTGGCCTGGAGATTGCCCAGAGGGGCGAAAATCCAGCTCGCCTCGAGATCGCCCTGCTCGTCAGCGGGTGTGGTCTTATTGTCGAAGGACAGAAGTGGCGTTTGCACGAGGGGCGGCGTGTCGAAGCGCTGGTCATAGTAGTCGACCTCGGCTGCGGTCCCTTCCCAGGAGAAGATGTCATAGAGGAGGGAATCGCGGAGAATCGAGCCGGGGGTATTGACGAGCTGCATAGGCTTGATCAGTTGCTCGGGGGAGGAGGAATCGAGGCCGACGGGCAGGCCCAGGCCATCCCCGCCTCCAGATACGGCATTGGTCACGTAGCGGGCCGGCTGTTTCACGTCGCCGGGGAGGACGACCGAATCCCCTAACGGATCGGGGGCCTGGGCTCCGATGGAAGCGACCAGCAAGGCCAACAGGCCGCCAGCGAGGGTGGTCAGTCGCGCAAGGCTGGTTCTACCGGCCTGGAATTCGCGTTCAGTCATGGGAATCTCCTCCAGAAAAGTCCGTCTTTCTCTGACTCGCCCGGTTTCCGGGCCCTGCAAACTCTAGTTCCGCGGCACTTCCGCCAGGAGGATTTCAACTCCCTCGGCGCCGAAGGCGATAATGTCCAGATAGCCGTCTCCGTTCACGTCCGCCAGCATGCGGGGGTGCTGGTCGATGCGCCAGCCGTCGGCATAGCCAAATCGGTCGGTCCAGCGCAGGGGGGTAGAGAACTGGATGGTTCCGCCCGTGCTTTCCGAGAGGAGCAAGTCGACGCCGTCCTGGCCGAAGACGATCAGGTCGGCCTTGCCATCGCTGTTCTGATCCCGGACCAGCCGCAGGTGCTGGGTGGACAGAAGGCCATCGCTGGCGCTGTAGTCGTCAACCGCGACGGCAGGATCGAGGAAAGAAAACCCGGTGGAGCGGGCAACATAGGTGGCATCCTCGCCGTAAACAACAAGGTCCTGACGTCCGTCGCCGTTGACATCGCCCAGCAGGCGGTCGTGGCGAGTCACCTGGTAGTCCTGGGCAATACCGAAGTCGTCAATCCAGAGGCTGGGAGCCTCGAAGGACGAGAAATTGGGCGGGTCGAAGGGCGAAGCGGAGTTGACCGCGCGGGAGACGAGTACGCCGGACTGGAAGAAACCGACAATGTCGGCCGCGCCATCGTTGTTCACGTCACCGAGAATCCGCGGGTGCAGACCGGTGCTCCAGCCATCGACAGTGCCGTATTCCTGGAGCCATCTTTCGGGGGATGAGAAGTCTCCGGCCCCGTTATTGACTGCGACTGTCACGGCGCGGTCGCCGAAGCCGACCACATCGGGATAGCCGTCGCCGGTGATGTCAATCAGAGTGCGGATGTGGCGGTCGGGGGTCCATCCGGCGTTGAAGCCGAAGCCGGGCGCGGCCACGTAGGGGGTGTTGAAGCCTGATCCATTAGACAGGGCGGCGACGACGCCGTTGTTCGCGAAGCCGAGAACGTCGGCCCGGCCATCACCGTTGATATCGGTCATATTCCGGGGGTGACGTTCGACGAGCCAGCCCTGACCATAGCCGAAACCGCGCACCCAAACCTTGGGCGTTTCGAAGTGGTCGCCGAGGGAAAGGGCAACGATCAGGCCGTTGTTGGCGAACCCGACGATATCGGCCCGGCCGTCACCATTCACGTCGGCCATCATGCGGGGATGGCGATCCACCTGCCAGCCGGTGGCTATGCCGAAGCCTTGAGCCCAGTACTCGGTGGTGAAAGACCAGACCTCGCCCGTCGTCGTTCCGGAAAGGCCGACCTCATCGACACGCCAGTAATAGCGGGCCCCGTAGGCCAGATCGCCGACCGGGTCGAACTGCGAATCGGTCAGGCCGGAGGCGACGAAAGCGAGTTGATTCGCGCTGGTGCCGAGGTAGACGGCATGGGAGACGGCGTCCGTCCCGGAAACCCAGGAGAGGGCCGTCGTCACCAGAGTATTGGTGGCTCCGCGAGCGGGAGAGGGCGAGGAAGCGCGTCCCGGAAGAACCGGGGGAGGCGTCGTGCTGTAGAAAAAGTTGTAGATATCGACCTTCGCCCCGGCGGCAGTGTTCACGCGCTGGGCATCGACTGCCAGAATGGTGATCACGTGCTCACCGAGAGATTCATTGCGGAAGGCCCAGATCCGCGTGGCGTTGGAGGTGAAAGTGGACAGATCGAAGCCCACGTTCTCAACCAGGGGCTTGGCGGGGTCGGTGATGTTGTAGATGCGGAACCCGGCCTGCCCGAGGGTGACGAAAAGGTAAGGTTCGTCTCCGTTGGCGGTGACGGCCACGCCCTGGGCTGGAGCCGGAAGGAAGAGCGCGGAAGCCGGATCGAAATCGGTCGACAGGCGCTGCACCAGAACGGGCACACCGGTGGAGATATCGGCGATCAGAACGTCGCCGGGCACACCGGAGGGCTCTCCGAGGCTGTCGGAGATAGAAGCGAGGAAGGGGGTCCCGTTTCCGTCGGTGAACACGACGGGGCCTTTCCCGACCGCGCCCGTGGCGAAGACCTGGTTTGAGGCCAGGTCGATCACAAGGCCGGGCACGTAAAGACTACCGGCATAGATGGCGGCACTACCGGCGACATCCACATCCTGATACCAATAGGTGTGGCCCAAGGGCGCCCCCGTTTCAAGATCGGTTCGATCGAGCGCGTTGTCATCGGCGTACTTCGAGTTGAAAGGGTTGGTGAAATCCCATCGGGTAACCGAAAGATCCCACCAGAAAGGCCAGTTTCCGGGTTCATAGCGATCCTGATAGCGATTGGCGACGAGGTATAGATTACTGCCGCTGGTGGCAATCAGCGGATCGTTATAGACCATGGTATAGATGTCGAAATCGCCCTTGAGATCCGGGTGATCGTTCCAGTCGCCAGAGAAATCGGGCGCGTCGATACTCACGGGGGCGAGGGTGAGAGGATTGTAGATGTCAAGAACGAAGAAGGGATAGTCGGTGAGGGTTTCGGAATCCTGTCCCACAACGTTGAGCGTGGGAGACGGGTCGGTGTAGTTGCCCTGGTTGCGCTTGTACTGGCCGACCAGAAGGCGGTCGCCGAGGGGCATGAGACGGATCGCTTCCTCGTTCAGCGCGAGAGTGGTGCTGGTGCCGGCCATGAGGTTGGCCGCGTTGAGCAGGTGTACGTCCCGCTCTCCCAGAAGAAAGATCGCGTCGGGAAGAAGCATTCCGTCGTACTGGTGATAGACGGCGTCACGGAAATCCCCCTGAATGAAGCCCTCATACTCCAGCCGTGAGAAAGATCCCTGGGCTCCCGCCGACATCGTCGGCAACAGGGCCAGGAAGACGAGGATGGGCAGCAAGGCCCAGTACAGGCCCGCCTTGCGCAGTATCGTGGCGTGTCGCATTCCTTCTCTCCTTGGTGGGCTCGAATCGCGCTCTATGGAGGGAAGCGGGCGCCTCCCTTCCAATTTCCTCAGTCCATATCGGTGGGGTTCTTCACGTCGTCCATGAAGTAGTCGGGCAGGTGCCACTCGGCATCGATGCGGTCGTACCAGCCCCGTTCTTCGACGGTCTGAACCACTTCCTCAATGATCTCGGGCGTCATGAACAGGAAGAGCTGCTTCTTCTCCTGCTCGGTGGTCTTGCTCTTGAACAGCCAGCCCAGAACCGGTATCTGGTGCAGCCAGGGAACGCCCGTCGTGATCTCGAGCATATTGAGCTGGCGAAGCCCGCCGGTCATGATCGTGTCCCCGCTGCTGACCAACGCTTCGGTGTTCGTCTCGCGGCGGTCGATAACCGGGATCGTGTTTGAGAAGCCCTGGACCAGGAAGGTCTGGTCGGCGACGCGGATGGACTGATCCGTGTGGATTTTCAGCCGCACATAACCGTTGGCGGTGACGGTGGGCGTCACCTCGATCAGGATGCCGGCGTCCTTGAACTCGGCGGACTGCTCGATAACGCCCTGGCTCACCGTGGTCGTGAGATAGGGGATCTCCTGCACAACGCGCATGGTGGAAAGCACCTTGTTGAGGGTGACCACTCGGGGATTGGCGAGAATCTCGACGACCTGGCGTTCTTCGAACAACCGCAGATAGGCGGAGAGATTGAACGTCTGGTTGAAGACGGTCACCATATCGCCGATAGCGAGTTCAGGACCAGTGCCCGTCACGAGGGCTCCGGCGGTCCGCAGAGCGTCCGCGGGGCGAAGGACATCTGCCAGAGTGCTGTCTTCGTAGCCCAGAATACGATCGTTGCCGAGCGCGTCCTGGCCAATGATAGGGGTGCCCTGCTGGGTCTCGCTGAAACTGCCGTTCAGAATGCTGTTATTGTCGCGGTCGCGTCGCCAGATCTCGAATCGGGAGCCAAGGTCGCGGACGGCGCCAACGGTCATGTCCACCAGACGGGCCTCGATGCGCACCTGG
>JABMPG010000196.1 GCA_013203855.1 bacterium | reverse complement strand
GTCGGATGAGGCGACCCGGCCCGCCTCGTCGCCTCATCCGACCGCATCCGCGAGGAACTGCACTGGCATCCCCAGATCACCGACCTGCGCCGGATCATCGAGACCGCCTGGAACTGGAAACAGAAACACCCCGACGGCTACGCGATCAAAGAGGAGAAAAAGGAAGGTTCTGAATAGATGTGGTGGCATGTGAAGAATCTGTTTCGCCGAATACTCTTGCTCGACCCCGAGTTCCTGTGCGATACGTGCAAGTATGATTACCCCCGGGCCTGCACCCGGCCCGAACGCCCCAACGCCATGAGGTGCCCGGACTACCGCAAAGGCGGGAAATGAAATGCCGGGTTTTGAGTCGGGTGTTTGGAGTTCAGAACCTTCTCAAAGTCTGGCTGAAACGCGATGCCGTGAATACTGATCTGTTTGTGGCACAGTCGCCCCCGGCTTTGTTTCCAGCATCCGATGTCCATTCTGACACAAAACTCAGCAGGAGGATCAAACCATGTCCGTTCGACAACTGATCGAAAAGAACCGCAGCTATCGCCGTTTCCGCGAGGATCAGGCCATCTCGCGCGAGACCTTGCGCGAACTCGTCAACCTGGCCCGCCTTTCCGCCTCGGGCGGGAACATGCAGCCCCTTAAGTACATTCTGTCCTGCGACGCCGCGACGAACGAGAAGGTTTTCCCCTGCGTGGCTTGGGCGGGACTTCTCAAGGACTGGGCCGGTCCCGCCGAGGGCGAGCGGCCCTCCGGCTACATCATCCTCCTAGGCGATACCGAAGTGTCCAAAGGCTACGGCTGCGACCATGGCATCGCGGCTCAGAGCATCCTTCTCGGCGCGGTTGAGAAAGGTCTGGGCGGCTGCATGATCGGCTCGATCAAGCGAGACCCGCTTCGCGAGGCTCTCAAAATCCCCGAACGCTACGAGATTGCCTTGGTGATCGCCTTGGGCGTGCCCGCCGAAAAGGTAGTTATCGAAGGACTCAGACCGGACGGATCCACGAAGTACTATCGCGACGCAGAGACCGTTCACCACGTCCCGAAACGTCCTCTGGACGAGATCATCATCGGTTGAATGAAAGTGGAACCGCTCATAGTCTAGGCTTCCGGCTGCCCGTAGCGTCCACTCCCGTGAGGGTAGGCTAAAGCCTGTAATAAGAACACGAGAGGCTCCTTTATCCGTGTGCTTGAGCATCCTCCCCCTTTGCACCACGTCGTCTTGCTGCAGCTCGGGTGTAGGGGGCGGAGAGAAGGACAAGCCGGCTTCAGCCGGACTTGAGGTACCTGCGGCAAAGGGAGGAATCGGAAATGAAAGCACGAACCAGGAAGACGAACTCTTGTACTCCAAGAATAGGCCTGTTTCTCGCAATCCTGCTGACAGGGCTGGTCCTTGCCCAGGCGCAGGAGGCTCCTGTCATGGTAGACATTTCCAAGGACGTGATCGACGTTGCGACCCTGCCCGGCTTTTCCGTGACGGGAACCTGGCAGTGGAGCAGCAAGATCCTCGGGCCTATCGCCTCTTCCCGGTCGACGATCTGGAACAATGAGGTGACGGCCACGGCGACGTGGAACCCGGAGATCTACAGTGCAGGGCAGGTCCGCGTCGCCATCTACAAGGTCATCTGGACCGAGAACAACGACCCCAGCGCCAAGTATGAGATCGTGCACAACGACAAGACGGACACGATATTTGTGGACCACACGAAGGGCGAAACGGGTTGGCATGAACTCGGGACCTTTGACTTCGTCGGGGAGGGAGATGAGTACGTCCGCCTAGTCAAAGTCACCGAAGGATTCAACACCAGGGCCAGCGCGGTGCGTTTCGAAATTCTGAACGAAGAGACGCAGGGCGTCTGGCAGAGCCTTTATGTGAACACCGACACCATCGCCGACACCGATATCCTGGAGAAGGCGCCGGAGTACTCTGACATCGCGGAGCATCCCGCTGCCGAGGCCGTGGCGTACCTGGCTCGCAGGAACATGCTCAAAGGCGTTGAGGGGGACGCTTTCCGGCCCGACGAGCCGATCACCGGCGCGGAAGCGGTCGCTTTCGTGGTAGGGGCGCTGGGACTGGCCACCGCCGACCAGACCGGTCCGGCGGCTGATTTCATCCCTCTGGCGGGGAAAGCCGGGCTTCTCGAAAGTGTGACTTGGGGGCGCGACGCGGAGGATCTGAACAAGCCCCTGATCCGAGCTGAACTGAACCGTCTCCTAGAGCATTTTAGTGTTGACATGCGGT
>JABMPG010000195.1 GCA_013203855.1 bacterium | reverse complement strand
GGCGAGGCCAACGTCGTCGAGGGCCTCCTACGCGAGGGCTGCATCTTCGGCGGAGAGGGCGGCGGGGGCGTGATCGACCCCCGCGTCGTGCCCGTTCGCAACAGCCTGGTGGGCATGGCAATGCTCCTGCAGCAGATGGCCGAAACTGGCAAAACCGTCAGTCAACTCGTCGCCGAAATCCCAAGCTATGTCATCATAAAAACCAAGTTCCCCTGCCCCCACGGCGCCGCCGAAAAGGTCGGCCAGGCCACCCAAACCGCCTTCGCCACGCGCGAAGGAGTCACCTTCAACACCGACGACGGGCTCCGAATCGACCTGCCCGCCGGGTGGGTATCCGTCCGGGCATCCAACACCGAACCCATCATGCGAATCATGGACGAAGCCCCCGACCAAGCCACCGCACAAGCCCTCGTAGACGAAGTAACCGCCCTAGCCCAACCCTTCATCGCGTAGCCCGCAAACCGAAAAGCTGCCAGGCGGCAATCCCCCGCAGGTGCGTACATTAGCTTACACTTTGCGTGTAAGCATGCACCATGCGTACGATCTGGCTGTCATCGCAAGATCTGTTAAAGGACGAGCTTATGGCGATTATGGCTCCAGGAAGCCCTTCGCGAAGGTGCATGCGCTCGCCAAGTGTAAGCACCCCTGTTTCGTAGCGGGACTTTGCAAAACCACTATTCAAACTTGACAATGGGCCCCTTGTTTGTAGTCGGAAAGGCGAGAATACTCATAAAGGATTCGCGGTGGTCTACCCGACTGGGCCATGCTATCATGGACCCTGAGCGATGCGACAAAGGGAAACACATGTGCGACCAGGCCAGCGACGACGGCTGCGGCAATGACACCTGGGAACGCCGATCTCCTGATCGGCATTCTTCTTTTCAAGAAGAAACAGAGAAGAGCCAATCGGGAGATTGGCGTTCCCAGGAAGAAAAGAGCCAATCAGGAGATTGGCGTTCCCAGGAAGAGAAGAGCCAATCGGGAGATTGGCGTTCACGGGGGTATCTGCCCCATTACGACCCTCGCTCGGTGGTGCAGCACGTCACCGTCCATCTTGCCGACTCCCTCGCGCCGGAGGCCATTGAGCAGATCGAACAGTCGCTCGCCGCCCTGCCGGATGACCATCGTCAGGCCGAGAGGCGAAGGCGGCTGCATGAATGGATCGACGCCGGCCATGGCCGTTGCGTATTACGCCATCCGAAGATCGCCGCGATGGTGCGGGACACGTTCCTGCATTTCATCGGTGTTCGCTATCACCTGCATGCCTGGGTCGTCATGCCCAATCACATCCACGTTCTGGTCGAGCCGTTGGAGGACTGGACGCTGGCCAAAATCGTCGCGTCCTGGAAGAAGTTCACTGCCCGCAAGATCAAGGACTTCGAACGACAGAGGGGGAAGATGGACAAAAACAGTGTCGAAGACAAAGACAACGACAAAGACGGAGCCAATCGGGAGATTGGCGTTCCCAGGAACGCCGATCTCCTGATCGGCCGGAACGCAATCGCCCCCATATGGCACCGAGAATACTGGGACCGCTACATCCGCAACCAAGAGCATTACGACAAAGCCCTGGCCTACATCCACAACAACCCCGTCACCGCCCGCCTCGCCTCTTGCCCTGAAGACTGGCCCTGGAGCAGCGCCGCACAAGCAATCCCACCAACCAACCCCACCTGACCGTCCCCGGGCCCGTCTCCTGGGAACGCCGATCTCCCGATCGGCCAGAACACAACCATCCCCCCATGCCACCCAGCCCACGGTTTGAGACAAGGGAGAAACAGAAACAACGGAGCCAATCAGGAGATTGGCGTTCCCAGGAACGGCCCCCGTCACCCGGGAGTATCTCCCGGATCCGTCCCCTGGGAACGCCGATCTCCCGATCGGCCAGAATGCAACTATCCCCCCTCCGAAAGAAGTCCACGGCTGGAGGCAAAGGAGAAACAGAAACAGCGGAGCCAATCAGGAGATTGGCGTTCCCAGGAACGGCCCCCGTCACCCGGGAGCATCTCCCGGGAACGTCTCCTGGGAACGCCGATCTCCCGATCGGCCAGAACGCAAACACTCCCACGTGACGCCAAGAACGCTGAATCGAGTGTGGTGTCCCCCGCCCAGAAGGTGGGATCGTTGGCTTGCCCCGGTTCTCTGATCCCGTTGCTATGAGAGAACCGGGGCGAGCCAGTCTTGCGGGACGTTCATGAGGCGGTTCACATTTACAACGCGACTGCAGGACATCGTGGCACAAGCCGCTTCAGGGGATGCCGGCCTGTATCACACTCGTTGTCCCGCTCGCTTGAAGACTACCGCTTTCAGCATCTTAACCAACCACTTCGCTTCTGCCTCTGAGACGTTCTCGCCGACATGCGTCTTCTTGGTTCCGTGCGCGATGGTCGCAAGAGAAATTCCTCCCCACATGCCTGACATCCGTGTGAAGTGCCTCATGTAACGTGCCATCGTGAAGGGATCGCGCGGCATGAAGGACTGAACGTCGACGGATTCGATCTCGGCGTACGGAATCTCGAGTTGCTTCGAGGACACGACACTCTTCTTGATGACGGACAAGGTGTCTGGGCCCAGGAGCAGTTCCTGCGTTTCGGTTATCCCGATCAGAATGCCACGCCACATGCCCAGGCCCACGCTACGGCCGGCCATGTCAACTGCAGAGGTTGGTTAGACTTGTTCTTCGTCCGGGTCATCCTGCCACTGGAGAAGTTCTGTCATGTTGCCCCCGGCTTGACGTGAACCAGATGCGTGTCGCAACTCCCAGTGCCCCCCGTCCATTGTCTGACAGAACCCGAGGATTCGGAGTCCGCCCTCGAATTCCACGCAGAGGTCGAGCACCGGTGCACCGAGATGTACGCCGGTCACTTTGTGGCCGACGATCTTTCGCAGAACAGCGAGAGCATCGTCCGGTGACTCCCCATCAACCGGAAAATCGAGCGAGCCGAGAAGCGGCCCCGATGGACCTTCCAACCGCCATGCGGACTCGATCCACAGACGCCATTCCGTAAGTGCGTCTATGGCAGGACGCGATCCCAGATACAGGATCAGGTCGCCTCCGACAACCAAGCGGAAGTTCGTCACGGGCAGGCCCGTGATCTTCGATAGATGGCACTTGCTGGTCAATTCTCTTGGTCTAACGTTAAGGATCACCAGCGCCGTCAGGCGACTGGTGAATCCGCTGGTTATAGATCCCTCTCACTGCATCCTTGATATCAAAGAGTCCTTCGATCTCGCCAACGATGAGTTGGCCCTTCTTCCTGAGCGCATTGTCGATCCCAACAGACTCTATGACCTTACGGATGATCCGATTCGTTACGACAATCTGGCTTGTTGCCGTACCACTAATGTCTGACCTCTGCCTGTATGTCTCATGATATCCAACGCTTGCGATCATGCGGAAGTCCATGTTTGCAGTCGGCCAGATGACTACAGTAATCCAGCCGTCATTTCCCGTAGCTCGCCATCGGAATTCGCAGCCATTGACAACGATACGTCTGCTGTTCTTCCTGTTGATCGCCATGTCTTCTCTATAACGTATAGAGTTTTATCCTTCCTGGCGTAGCCATGATGGATAGAACTCTGTTGAAGTAAGCCGCTGGTCGGCTGC